>NZ_JBHJUO010000025.1:0-115307 GCF_042268445.1 Streptomyces sp. NPDC056169
GTACTGCAGGGGGGACCCTGTGGGAGAGTAGGACGCCGCCGAACAATCATTGTGGGAAAGCCCCGCACCTTATGGTGCGGGGCTTTTCTGCGTTCCGGGGCAGAAATGGGACTGCCTGTGCTTCTTATGCCGGTTATGCCGGCGCCACCAGTTGGGTGTCGTAGGCCAGGATGACCGCCTGGACGCGGTCGCGGGCGCCCGTCTTCGCGAGGATGCGGCCGATGTGGGTCTTCACCGTGGACTCCGCGAGATGGAGGCGTTCGGCGATCTCCGTGTTCGTCCAGCCCTGGCCGACGACCGTGAGGATCTCGCGTTCCCGTTCCGTGAGGGTGGAGAGGCGCGGGTCCTCCTCGGGCGGGGCCGGCGGCGCGGTGGGCCGGGGCAGGTGCTGGATGTAGGCGTCCAGGAGACGGCGCGTCAGGCTCGGGGCCACGACGGCGTCGCCGCTCGCGACCGCGCGGATGCCCGCGAGGAGCTCCTCCGGCTGGGCGTCCTTCACCAGGAAGCCGCTCGCACCCGCGCGCAGGCCCTCGTACGCGTACTCGTCGAGGTCGAAGGTGGTGACGATCAGGATCCGGGTGCGGGCGCCCGTCGTGACGATGCGGCGGGTGGCCTCGATGCCGTCGAGACCGGGCATGCGGATGTCCATCAGGACGACGTCCGGGTGGTGGCGGTCGACCAGGCGGATCGCCTCGGTGCCGTTCGACGCCTCGCCGACGACGGTCATGTCGTCCTGGCTCTCCAGCAACATGCGGAAACCGAAGCGCTGCATCGGCTGGTCGTCGGCGATGAGTACGGTCGTCACGAGGGGGAGTCCTCCAGGGGGAGTCGGAGACGGACCCGCCAGCCGCCGGCCGGCAGGGGGCCGCAGTCGAGTCGGCCATCGTAGAGGGCGGCGCGTTCGCGCATGCCGGTGAGGCCTTGGCCCGTGCCGTCGGTGAGGGGTGGGGTCGTGGTGGTCGTGCCTGTGTCGGCTACTTCCACCAGGAGTTCCTTCGGGGACCAGGACAGGAGCACGGTCGCTCGTGCCGAGGGGCCCGCGTGCTTGAGGGTGTTCGTCAGGGCTTCCTGGACCACCCGGTAGACCGTCAGCTGGGCACCCGGCGCGAGGGGTTGGGCGGTCGGCTCGTCGCGGATGTCGAGCTCCACCGCGAGGCCCGCCTTCCGTACACCGGTCAGGAGTGTGCCCAGGTCGGCCAGGGTGGGCTGGGGGTCGCGGACCGCCTCCTGCTCGTCGTCGCGCAGGACGCCGAGGAGGCGGCGGAGGTCGTCGAGGGCCTGACGGCTCGTCGTACCGATGGCGTCGAGGGCCTGGGCGGCGCGCTCGGGGCTCTTGGCCGCCGCGTACCTGCCGCCGTCGGCGAGACCGGTGATGACCGAGAGGTTGTGGCCGATGATGTCGTGCATCTCCCTCGCGATCCTGGTGCGTTCGGCTGCGGCGGCGAGCCGGACCTCCTGGTCGCGTTCGATCTCCAGGCGGCGGGCCCTGTCGACGAGGGAGGTGGTGTGGTCCCGGCGGGAGCGGACGACCAGGCCGAGGAGGGCGACGAGGGCGTACCCCCACAGGGTGGGGATGACGCGCTGGTCCCAGGTCTCGTGGGGGAAGCGGAGTGCGCCCGTCACCAGCGGCGGCAGGATGAGGGCGAAGGCCCAGAGGAGTGCGCGGGGCGGGCGGGTGAGCGCGAGGTGGAACACCGGGAGCATCTGGAGGTAGCCGGCCTGGAGGAAGGCCCCGGAGCCTTCGCTGACGAGCGTCGCGCAGGCCATCACGGCGAGGGCCGTCATGGGCCGGCTGCGGCGCCAGTAGAGCGGCAGGGTGAGGGCGAGGCTCAGGGCGAACACGAGCCGGCCGGGGACGGACGGGTCGCGGGCGGTGTTCTGCCAGCCGCCCGCCGCGTCCACGAGCGCCGCGACCGTCCAGACGAGCGTCAGGCCGGCGTCCCACACCGCGGGGTGCCGGATGTCGAAGGCCCGTGCCCGGGCCAGCAGGCGCTGGATGTACCTGCTCAGGCCCGTCGCCTCGGCAGTCGTCTCCTGAGTGGTCACCCGGTCATCATCCTCATACGTCACGGGACTTGAGCAACAGAGCGGGGACCGCGAGTGTCGCCGCCGCCCACAGGAGCAGGGCGAGGAGTGCGGCGCCGGGGGAGGCCGCGCCGGGCATCGGGGTCGCGGAACCGAGGGCGCCGGCCGCCTGGGTGGGGAAGTACCGGATGGCCGTGTCCATCGTCTCGTACGGGAGCATCCCGAGGATCTCGGGGACGATCAGGACCCCGCCGACGAACGCGCCGATCGCGCCCGGCACGGAGCGCAGGCCGGCGCCGAGGCCGAGGGCGATGACGCCGAGGAGCGTGACGCCGGCGGCGTTGCCCGCGATCGCGGTGAGGACGCCGTCGTCGGTGAGGGAGGCGGCCTGGTCGGTGCCGGAGAGGAAGGCCTGGGCCGTGAGGAAGGTGGCGAGGGCGGTGACCAGGGAGACCGTGAAGACGACGGCCGTGTAGACGGCGGCCTTCGCCCACAGGACGGGGAGGCGGCGGGGGACGGCGGTGAGGGAGGCGCGGACCATGCCCGTCGCGTACTCGCCGGCGGTGACGAGGATGCCGAGGACGGCGAGGGCGATGCCGCCGAGCTGGGAGCCGTAGAGGGTGAGGACGACGGTGTCGACGTCGGAGTCGCCGCCGTCGGAGGTGTACGTGGAGCCCATGAGGATGCCGACGCCGAGGACGAGCGCAGCGGCGGCGAGGACGGTGATCCAGGTGGAGCGGACGGTCCGGAGCTTGTGCCATTCGGAGCGGAGGATCCGGGTGAAGGTGAGGCCGTAGGGCGAAGGGGTGGTGGTGGCGGCCGTGGTAGTCGTGGTCGTCGTCATGCGGGGGCTCCCTGGTATTCGACGGAGTCGCGGGTGAGGTCCATGAACGCCTGCTCCAGCGAGGCGGCCTGCGGGGTGAGTTCGTGGAGGGGGAGGCCGTGGGCGGCGGCCGTGCGGCCGATCTCCGGGGCGTCGAGGCCGGTGACGAGGAGGGTGTCGGGTGCCTCGGTGGTGCAGCGCGCGTCGGGGAGGAGTGCGCGCAGCCGGTCCGCCTCCGGGGTGACGACCTTGACCGAGGCGCCGCCGGAGGTGCGTACGAGCTCGTCGACCGTGGTGTCGGCGAGGAGGCGGCCCTTGCCGATGACGATCAGGTGGTCGGCGGTGAGGGCCATCTCGCTCATGAGGTGGGAGGAGACGAGGACGGTACGGCCCTCGGCAGCCAGGGACCTGAGGAGGGTGCGGATCCACAGCACGCCCTCGGGGTCGAGGCCGTTGACCGGTTCGTCGAGGACGACCGTGGCCGGGTCGCCGAGGAGCGCGGCGGCGATGCCGAGGCGCTGGCCCATGCCGAGGGAGAAGCCCTTGACGCGCTTGTGGGCGACGTGGGTGAGGCCGGTGAGGGCGAGGACGCGGTCCACGCGGGTGCGGGGGAGGCCGTGGGTGTGGGCGAGGGCCATGAGGTGGTGGTACGCGGAGCGGCCCGGGTGCAGGGAGCGGGCTTCGAGGAGGGCGCCGACCCGGGTGAGCGGGGCGCGGTGGTCGGCGTAGGGGCGGCCGTCGACGGTGGCGTGGCCGCGGGTCGGGGTGTCGAGGCCGAGGATCATGCGGAGAGTGGTGGACTTCCCGGCGCCGTTGGGGCCGAGGAAGCCGGTGACGGTGCCGGGGCGGACGGTGAAGCTGAGGTCCTGGACGACGGTGGTGTCCCCGTACCGCTTGGTGAGGTTCTCTGCTCGGATCATGTCGTCGACGCTACGGAGCGGGGGGTGGCCGGACGTCGGACCCGGGGAGGGGACCGGGGCGCGGGGGTGGTACCGCGGTACGACGGGGCGGGTGTGAGAGGAAATGCCTTGTCAGGGGCGTCCTGTCGTGGCGAGGATCGTGGGCATGGACTATTCGATACGTACTCTCCGCGCCGACGAGTGGGAGAAGGCCCGTGAGCTGCGGCTCGCCGCCCTCCAGGACCCGGTCGCGCACCTCGCGTTCCTCGACACGTACGAGGACGCCGTGGAGCGGCCGGACAGCTTCTGGCAGGAGCGTGGTGCGGGGGCCTCGGAGAGCGGGGACGGTTCCGTGCGTCCGTTCGTCGCGGAGGCGGCGGACGGGCGGTGGGTCGGCTCGGTGACGGTGCTGGTGGAGCGGGCGTCGGCGGACGCGGTGTTCGGCGCGTCGGCGAAGGTCGACCAGACGCACATCGTGGGGGTGTACGTACGGCCGGAGGCGCGGGGCGGCGGGGCGATCGACGGGCTGTTCCGGGCGGCCGTGGAGTGGTCCTGGACGCTGTCGGATCCGGTGGTGGAGCGGGTGCGGCTGTACGTCCACGAGGACAACGCGCGGGCCGCGGCCTTCTACCGGCGCTTCGGGTTCGTGGCGTCGGGGGCGCGCGTGACCCTGGAGAGCGGCGTGAGCGCGGGCGCGGAGGAAGTGGAGTACGAGCTGCCGCGCCCGGGCGCGTAACGCGTGCTCAGGGGGTGAGCGCGCCCTCCGGCCAGCGGCTGCGGGCCTGTTCGCGGGAGCGGAGGAGGGCCAGGGTCGGGAGGCCCTGGTCGTGGCCGGTGGCGAGGAGCTCCGGGAGGTCGGGGAGCGGGGCCACGGCGGCGACGTCGTCGAGGACGAGCGTCAGTGGTGGGTCGAGCCGACCGTCGGATGACCGTGCGGCCATGCGGCGGCCGTGCTCGACCACGCTGGTGGCGAGGGCCGTGAGGAGCGGCATCGCGCCGGGGTGGGCTCGGGGGTCCTCGATCGCTTCGCCCACCAGGTAGAGGGTGCCCCCTTCGGCGAGGAAAGATGCGAGCGCCAGCGAATCCGTTCGATTCGGGACGCAGGACTCCCTGATGTGGATCGAGGAGAGCGCGGCGAGCGCACGGGCCGTCAGTTCCTGGGCGAGGCGGCGGCTTTCGGGGTGGGCGGTGAGCGCCGATTCGAGGAGGCCGGCGAGGCCCGAGGCGGCCTTGGGGTGGCTGCGGAGGATGCGTACGGGCTCGTGGGCGCCGGCGCCCTGGGCCCAGCGGTGGACCTGGCGGAAGGAGCGGCCGTCGACGGCGGCGGCGTGCAGCCAGCACCGCAGGAGCGTTTCGGCGGTCTCGGCGGTGGTGGCGTCGAGGCGGGAGTGCGGGCGTACGGGGGCGAGCAGGGCGGCGGCCCGCTGCTGGGCGACGGCCGGGTCCTCGCAGTGCTCGGACGGGGACCAGTGGAGCCGGGCGGGGGTGTCGCAGAGGTGGCCCGGGTCGTGGACGAGGACCGGGCCGAGTTTGCCGCGCGCGTCCTTCGTCGCCGACCAGACGGTGGGGTCCGAGGTGACGACGAGGACGGGGCCTTCGGCGTCCCGGATCGCCTGGACGGCGAGGGGGTGGCGGGTCTCCGGGGGGCCGAGGAGGAGCCGGGGGGTGGCGGCGCCCAGGGGGGTGGCGGCGGGGGTGACGGTCGGGGTGGTCGGGAGGACCGGTGGGACGGGCGGCGGGGCGGGCTGCGGGAGGGTGAGCCCGGGCAGTTCCGGGGCGTGTTCCTCCGCGGGGCGGCGTGGGGCCGGTGGGGCCGGTGGGGCGGTGGCCTCCGGGAGGGGCGCGGGGGCTTCTCGTACGAGCGTGGGGTCTTCCCGTACGGGAAGGGGCTTGCGGTCTCGTGCACGGGACGGCTCGTACGCGCCGGACTTGCGGTTCGCGCGGACCGCGCGCCAGCGGGCGATCGTGCCGAGGGCGAAGACCGCGAGGACGAGCAGGATCATCGCCTCGCCGATCAGCAGGCCCCAGAACAGCCCGTATCCCGACAGCCCGCCGGCCGGGGTGGCGGGCCAGGCCGCCGCCAGGTCGGTCGGGGCGGTCGCGAGGGAGCGCAGGGCCGCGGGGGTGCGGGTGAGGGCGACCCCCTCCGGCCAGGCGCCGTGGGCGAGGAGACCGCCCAGGCCGGTGGCCGCCCAGACCAGGACCGTGAGGCAGAGGAGGAGGCCGAACAGGCTGAGCAGCAGCCCGTCGGAGATGCCTCCTCCTCTCTTCGCCGGTTCCATCTACGCCACCGTCGACTGCGACGTGCCGTTCATCTGCTGCTCGATGAGGATCGCGCGCTGCTCCGTCTCCCACTCGAGTTCCGGGTCGGCGACGACCGAGGACTCGGTCATCGCGCGGTCGGTGTAGACGAGGGGGCGTTCGCGCTCGGTGATGAGGTGTTTGACCACCTGTACGTTGCCGTTGACGTCCCAGACCGCGATGCCGGGGGTGAGGGTCGGGATGATCTCGACGGCCCAGCGGGGCAGGCCGAGGACCCGGCCCGTGTTGCGTGCCTCGTCGGCCTTCTGGGCGTAGATGGTCCGGGTGGAGGCCATCTTGAGGATCGCCGCGGCCTCCTTGGCCGCCGCTCCGTCGACGACGTCGGAGAGGTGGTGGACGACGGCGACGAACGACAGGCCGAGGCGGCGGCCGAACTTGAGCAGCCGCTGGAACAGCTGCGCCACGAACGGGCTGTTGATGATGTGCCAGGCCTCCTCGACGAGGAAGATGCGCTTCTTCCGGTCGGGGCGGATCCAGGTGTGCTCCAGCCAGACGCCGACGATCGCCATGAGGATCGGCATGGCGATGGAGTTGCGGTCGATGTGGGAGAGGTCGAAGACGATGAGGGGCGCGTCGAGGTCGATGCCGACGGTCGTCGGGCCGTCGAACATGCCGCGGAGGTCGCCGTCGACCAGCCGGTCCAGGACGAGGGCGACGTCCAGGCCCCAGGCCCGTACGTCGTCTATGTCGACGTTCATGGCCTCCGCCGATTCGGGTTCGGGGTGGCGGAGCTGCTCGACGATGTCGGTGAGGATCGGCTGGCGGTCGGTGGTGTGGCTGGTGACGTAGGCGTGGGCGACCTTGAGGGCGAAGCCGGAGCGCTCGTCGAGGCCGTGGCCCATCGCCACCTCGATGATCGTGCGGAGCAGCGCGAGCTGTCCCGTGGTGGTGATCGAGGGGTCGAGGGGGTTGAGGCGGATGCCGGAGTCGTTGGCGACCATCGGGTCGAGCCGGATGGGAGTTATTCCCAGCTCCTGCGCGATGAGGTTCCATTCGCCGACGCCGTCCTCGCCCTGGGCGTCGAGGACGACGACCTGCCGGTCGCGGAAGCGGAGCTGGCGGAGCACGTACGTCTTCTCCAGCGCCGACTTGCCGTTTCCGGACTCGCCGAGGACCAGCCAGTGCGGGGCGGGGAGCTGCTGCCCGTACAGCTGGAAGGGGTCGTAGATGTATCCCTTGCCGCTGTAGACCTCGCGGCCGATGATCACGCCGGAGTCGCCGAGGCCGGGGGCGGCGGTCGGCAGGTAGACGGCCTGGGCCTGTCCGGTGGAGGTGCGGACGGGTAGGCGGGTCGTCTCCACCTTGCCGAGGACGAAGGAGGTGAAGGCGTCGGTGAGTGCGGACAGCGGATCTCGCATCGGTCGGTGCCCCTTCGGCCTTAGCGGCGGATGCCGGTCGCGAACGGCAGGGTGTTCACAAAGGCCCGGTGGTGCTCGCGGTCGCACCACTCCAGCTTCAGGTACGACTTGCCGGCGGAGGCCCTGATCGTGCGCTTGTCCCGGGCGAGGGCCTCGGGTGAACGCGACGACACCGTGATGTACCCGACGAGGTTCACTCCGGCCGCGCCGCTGGCGAGATCTTCACCCCGCTGGTCGAGCCGGCCGTGGGCGGCGATGTCGCGGGGGTCGACGGTGCGGTTCATCTTGGCGGCGCGGCTGGCGTCGGCCTCGTCGTTGGTCTTCTCGGTGAGCATGCGCTCGATGGCGACCTCGGTGGGCTCCAGGTCCATGGTGACGGCGACCGTGCGGATGACGTCGGGGGTGTGGACGAGGAGCGGGGCGAGGAAGTTGACGCCGACCGGGGTCATCGGCCACTCCTTCACCCAGGCCGTGGCGTGGCACCAGGGGGCGCGGGTGGAGGACTCGCGGGTCTTGGCCTGGAGGTACGTCGGTTCCATCGCGTCGAGTTCGGCCGGCCAAGCGTTTCGTTTCGTCATGGCCTGGATGTGGTCGATGGGGTGGTCCGGGTCGTACATGGAGTGGACGAGGGAGGCGAGCCGGGACTGGCCGAGGGGCTGGCGTACGCGGATGTCGGCCTCGGCGAGGCGGGCGCAGATGTCGGTGAGCTCGCGGGCCATGACGACGGCGAGGCCGGCGTCGCGGTCGAGCTTGCGGGCGCCGGAGGCGTGGCGGGCGGCGCGGGCCATGACGTTGGCCTCGGCGGCGAGTTCGCGCGTGTAGTGCATGCAGGCGACGAGGTAGGCGCGGTGCTGCTCGCTGGAGGTGGAGACCATCGACTGGAGCTGCTCGTACGACTCCTTGAGCCAGCCGGGGGCGGTGGCGTCGCCGCGCTGGGTGACGTCCTTGGCGTGGGCGTCGGGGTCGGCGGGGAGGGTGCGGGCCAGCATCTGGATGCGGGTCACGAAGCCGTCGCCGTTGGCGACGTGCTTGAGGAGGGTGCCGAAGCGGTCGACGAGGGCTTCCTGGTCCTCGCTGTCGCGCAGGCCGACGCCGGGGCCCTCGATCTCGATGGCGGCGGTGACGGTGCGGCGGTCGGCGTGGAGGAGGACGGCGATCTCGTCGGGGCCGAAGGGGGCGGCGAGCCAGCCGACGCGGCCGATGCCGGGGGGCGGGCCGACCTCGACCTCGCGGCCGTCGAGGCGGGTGCCGGACTCGGCGGCGACGGAACGGTAGGCCGTGCCGCGCTTGAGCATGCGCTTGAAGCTGCGGTTGATCTCGAACCACTTGTAGAACGTGCGGCCCTTGTACGGGAGGTACACGGCGGCGATGCCGACCATGGGGAGGCCGGCGAGGAGCGCGATCCGGAGGGGGAGGACGGGGACGAGGAGTCCGCTCATCATGCCGAGGAAGGCGCCGACGATGATGAGGGCGATCTCGCCCGTCTCACGGTTCTTGCCGACGATCGCGTTCGGCCGGGCGCGGCCGACGAGATACGTGCGGCGGGGCGCGACCGGCTGGGACTGGGTCGTCAACGCCCTCCACCTCCAGAGTTGCGGTTGCTGTGCGGGGTACCCGTGGTGGGACTGCTGCTACGGGGTGCGGGCGGGGGTGTGGCCCCGCCGCCGCGGTTGTCGCCGCCGCGGCTGCTGTGGGCGGCGACGCCGCCGGCGAGGGGGTTGGCGGGGCGGGCCTGGGAGCCCTGGCCGCCGCCGCCTCCGCTGTCGCGGGTGCTGTGGGTCTTGATGCCCTGGGAGACGAGGGAGGCGGGGGAGGAGATGACGGCGGCGGCCGTGTTCTCGCCGGCGCGGTGGAGCCGGTTGTTGCGGGAGGCGGCGATCTCGTCGCCGAAGCCGGGGACGAAGCGGTAGATGACCGCGGAGGAGAAGATGGCGAGCAGGATGATCGCGAGGCCGGAGACGACGGCGGAGAACGAGTCGGGGCCGGTGCCGGAGGAGAGGGCGCCGGCGAGGCCGAGGACGATCACGATGACCGGCTTGACGAGGATCACCGCGATCATGATTCCGGCCCAGCGGCGGACGTGGCCCCACATGTTCTTGTCGACGAGGCCGGAGTAGACGACGACACCGAGGAGGGCGCCGACGTAGAGCATCACGGCGCGGAGGAACAGCTCCAGGTAGAGGACGCCGGCGGCGAGGACGGTCACCAGCGACACGATGATCAGCATGATGGGGCCGCCACCGATGCTGTCGCCCTTCTGGAGGGCCTGTTTGAAGCTGCCGAAGAAGACGTCGGTCTGCTGGCCGGTGCCGGAGGCGATGACCTCGGTGACGGCGTCGGTGGCGTTGACGACGGTGTAGAGGATGAGCGGGGTGAAGGCGGAGGCGAGGACCGTCAGCCAGAGGAAGCCGATGGCCTCGGAGAGTGCGGTGGTGAGGGGGACGCCGCGGATGGCTCGCTTGGCGACGGCGAGGAGCCAGAGGAGGAGGGTGAGGAAGGTGGCGGCGGCGAAGACGATCGCGTACCGGCCGAGGAACTCCAGGTTGGTGAAGTCGACGTCGGCGGTTTCTTTGACGGCCTTGGAGAGGTAGTCGATGGTGGCGATGGCGGCGTCGGCGCAGCCGCGGGCGAGGGAGGAGAGGGGGTCGAGGGCGGTGGTCGGGTTGGGCAGGGGTGCCTGGGTGCCGCCGCCGGACTCGCTCCTCTCGCAGAGCTGGCGGGCCGTTCCCGTGAGGAGCTCGCACGCCTTGTTGCCCGGGGTCGGGGTCGGAGTGGGGGCCGTCGGGGTCGGGGTGGGGGCCGCGTGGGCGGCCGGGGCGAGCAGGAGGGGGGCGGCGAGGAAGGCGGCGAAGGCCGCGGTCGTCGCGCGCCCGGCCAGGCTTCGGCTAGCGGGCATAGGTGAACGCTCCGTATCCCTCGACGGCCTCGGCGATCTCGTCGGCCGTGGAGGCGCGGTTGTCGCCGTTGACCGGGGTGGGGCCTTCGCTCTGGCTGAAGGACTCGATGCGCCAGTCGCCCCCGACCCACGTGAGCTTCTGCGTGACGGTGAACCAGGTGGCGGTGACGGGCTTGGTCGATCCTGCGCCGGCGAGGCCGCCCAGACCGGTGCACCAGACGTCGACCGTCGCGGAGTTCTCCGTGTAGTCACGGACCTTGGCGCCGACGGGGACGGTGCGTGAGACGAGGGTCGTGCCGGCGGGCGCGGTGCCGTTCTCGTCGAGTCCCATGCCGGCCATGAGGCCGGCGGAGTAGGAGGCGTCGAGCTTCTTCAGGAGGTCTTCCACGACGGCGGGGTCGTGGATGGCGCGCACGATCTCCTCGCGCGGGCCGTCCTGGAACATCTCGGCCGAGCCGAGCACCACCGCGTAGTTCGTCGCCGCGCTCTGCGCGCCCTGCTCGGTGCGGGCGAAGCCTGCGGGGAGGCGGCCGTTCTTGCCGGTGACCGGGCGGATGCCTGTTGCTGCCGTCGGGGCCGTCTTGCCCGGGGTGCCTGCTGCGGGGGCCGCGTCCGCCGGGTCTCCGCCGCCGCGGTTGGCGAAGGCGATCGCCGCGATGAGGAGGACCACCACGCCCACGACCGTGAGGAGGGAGCGGGAGCTGCGGACGGGGCGGCGGGCGCCTCCGTAGACGTCGCCGCTGTTGCCCTCGGGCAGGCGGGTCCGGGTCTGGCCCGAGCCGCCCACGCCGCCGAAGCCGTCGTGCTCGTCGCCGAGGCTCATGCCGGGTACGCCCCCTCACTCGTTCGCGGGTACGACAGTGCTGCAGGATGGCTGGCCATCAGGGAACGCACACACAACATCAGCAGGCCTCAGGAGGATGGAGTCCGACGGGGGATCAGACGGCCATCCCGTACACGATGGTGAAGAGCGTCCCCAGCGATCCGATGATGAAGACGCCGGTGAGGCCGGCCACGATCAGGCCCTTGCCCTGTTCCGCGCTGAACGTGTCGCGGAGTGCGGTCGCGCCGATGCGCTGCTTGGCCGCTCCCCAGATGGCGATGCCGAGGCAGAGCAGGATGGCCACGGCCATCACGACCTCGATCATCACCTTGGCTTCGTTGCCCAGGCTGCCGAAAGGCCCCCAGTTCGGGGCGATTCCACCGATGATGGTGGTGATGTCGCCCTTTTCTGCCGCCAGGTACATGTAACTCACCGCCCCTGTTGGGTAGTTAACTGCCCTTGCCGGACGGCATGGGTCATCGCCCTATCTTCGCTGATGAAACCGCTCGCGTGTGACGGCTTGACGGCTCTCTTTACCCGATCCCCGCACACTTGACCGGTCTGACCGTCTTGACCTGCGGTGGTGTGGCCGGTTTCTATGCGAAGAAGCGTATGGTCACTCTGTGTATCACGGAGGGTGACTCCGGGCAATGATTGTCGTTGTTGCACTCTTGGGGCGCCGTCGCGCCGCCGGTTCGGTCGTCGGTGCGCGTCCTGCGGAAGAACTGACGGCACGTCGCGCAACCACCCCGTCGGGCCCCTCGCCGCCTAGACTGACTCCGGGGCGTACTGCCAAGAGCCAAGGGGTGGTTGACGGTGCGTAAGGCTGGCAAGGCGTGGCTGGTGGCCGGTGGGGCCCTCGGGGTCTGCCTCGGCTTCGTCGCCCTGCTCGTCGTCGGGACGTACTCCGCGGCGGCGGGTCTCATCGGCGGAGCGGGCAGCGGCAAGAACGGCACCGTGGGGCTGGCCAAGGGCTCGGTCCCCGCCGCCTACCAGGGGCTCGTGCAGAAGTGGGGCAACCTCTGCCCCGCGATCAACCCCGCCCTGCTCGCCGCGCAGCTCTACCAGGAGAGCGGCTGGAACCCGCGGGCCGTCTCCCCGGCCGACGCGCGGGGCATCGCCCAGTTCATCCCGGGGACCTGGGCCGGGCACGGCATCGACGGGGACGGCGACGGGGACCGTGACATCTGGGACCCGGCGGACGCGATCCCCTCGGCCGCCTCGTACGACTGCGAGATCGCCGGCTACGTGAAGAACGTGCCCGGGGACCCGGCGAACAACATGCTGGCCGCGTACAACGCGGGCGCGTACCGGGTCATCCGGCACAGCGGGGTGCCGCCCATCAGCGAGACGCAGAACTACGTGCGGATCATCCGCTCCCTGGAGAAGAGCTTCGCCCGGCCGGTGGGCCGCGTCGAGCCCTCCCGGCAGGCCGCCGGCGCCATCCACTACGCCCAGCAGAAGCTCGGCACCCCCTATCTCTGGGGCGGTACGGGCACGGCCGCGCAGAATGGCCGGTTCGACTGCTCCGGGCTGACCAAGGCCGCGTACGAGAACGTCGGCATCGAGCTGCCGCGCGTCGCCAACGACCAGTACAACGCCGGGCCGCACCCGAGCAGGGACGAGCTCCTCCCCGGCGATCTCGTGTTCTTCTCCGACGATCTGACGAACTCGCGGGCCATCCGCCACGTCGGTATCTACGTCGGCGGCGGGTACATGATCGACGCCCCGCGCACCGGTGCGGTGATCCGTTTCGACCGGATCGACACCCCCGATTACTTCGGTGCGACCCGGGTCACCAAGGAAGGCGCCGCCGCGCTGCCCACCCATCTTCCGCAGACGTAGGGGCAGGAGACGGACCGTCGGGTCGTAAGGGACATGGCCGGAACTCTCCGTCATGCAGTGGCCCTGAGCTGCGGTGAACCGTCACTCTTCGATAACGTCCTCATGATCCACCGGCGACAGCGGAACGCGCGCCTCAGGCAGTTCGTTCCCTGATCCGAACGCTCTGACCACGGGGGTGGGAAGACAGACACGAGAAGCAAGGGGCCGCAGCAGATGGCTGGACTCGCATCGGACGGTTCCAACCCCGATGTCAGCCTGCTCTACGACATCAACGGCCTCGCGAAGGCCGCTCCGCCGTGGTTCGACCGCGTCATGGAGTTCGTCGGCGAGTACGGGATCATGCTCGGGATGGTCCTCGTCGTGCTCTGGTGCTGGTGGAGCGTCCGTCGCAGCGGCACCCTCGGGGACTCCGTGTCCGCCGTCGCCGGGCTCGTCTGGGCCCCGCTGGCCGCCGGTATCGCCCTTCTCGTCAACATCCCCATCCGGGGCTTCGTCGAGCGCCCCCGGCCCTTCAACGACCACCAGGGCCTCGACGTCCTCGTCGCGGGCAAGACCGACTTCTCGTTCGTCAGCGACCACGCCACCATGGCCATGGCGCTCGGCGTCGGCCTCTTCGTCGCCCACCGGAAGTTCGGCCTCGCCGCCATCGGCCTCGCCCTCGCCGAGGGCTTCGCCCGGGTCTACATGGGCGTGCACTACCCGACCGACGTGATCGGCGGATTCGCCCTCGGTACGGCGGTGGCCCTGCTCCTCGCCCCCGTCGCGCTCGCCCTGCTGACCCCGCTCGTCTCCGCCGTCGCCCGCTCCGGCCGCGGCGCCCGGCTCGTCCGCTCCCGGCGCGCCCCGGAACCGCGCAGGCCGGAGGCCGTCGGCATCCCCGAGCCCCGGCTCGGCGGCCCCGCCACCGGCACGGACCAGAACGACCTCGCGGCCTAGGAACTCAAGGCCTCAAGGACCTAGGGCCTCAGGGGCCTTCGGGGGATGTCGTGCGGAGATGTTCCGAGGCGTCCGTACGGGCTCTGTCCCGCGATCTGCGGGCCGGCCCCGACCAGCCGCAGCTGCACCTGGCCAGCGCGAACGAGCCGCGCTCCGTCGTCGTGGTCGCGTGAGGGGAGGACTGCGCATGCACACGACCACCGTACTGCGCGTGACGGCTCGCCCGGGCCGTCGTTATGCGGAGCGGGTGTCCCCGAGCCCGCGGGATCCGGGGACGTGCGGGTCCCGGGCAAACAGCGGTGAGGCGTTGGGGGTTGGCAGGCGATGGTGGTGCAGGGGTACGGGCGTCCGCACGGTCGCGGGAGCGGGGCGTTCGCCGTCACCGCCGCCCTGGTCGGCTCACTCGTCGGGGGTTCGGCGGTCGCGGGCTGCGCCGCACCGGAAGACCCGAAGCCGGCGGTGGACCCGCTCCTCGCCGTACGGAACGCCGCCGACGCGCTGACCAGGGCCGGGACCTCCAAGGCGAGCACCTCCATGGAGATGGCCGCCGGCGGGACCCGGGTCACCATCCGCGGCGAGGGCGGCTACGACTTCCGCCGCCGCACCGGCCGGCTCCAGGTGGTGCTGCCCAAGGACGCGGCCGGGACCGACGAGCACCGGCCGATCACCGAGCTCCTCACCCCCGGCGCCCTCTACATGAAGAACCGGGGCGCGGGAGTGCCCGCCGACAAGTGGGTCCGCGTCGACACCACGGCCCTCGACGACGGGAACCTCGTCACGGGCGGGGCCACCGACCCGGCGGCCGCGGCGGAGCTGCTGCGGGGCGCCCGGGAGGTCACGTACCTCGGCGAGGTCGAGCTGGCAGGGGTGAAAGTCGGCCACTACCGCGGCGTCGCCGACATCGCCCACGCGGCACGCGTCGCCTCGCCGCAGCTGCGCGGGGCGCTCGCCGCGGCGGCGAAAGGGTTCGCCAAGGACACGGTGCCCTTCGACG
Source organism: Streptomyces sp. NPDC056169 (assembly GCF_042268445.1). Classification (NCBI taxonomy): domain Bacteria; kingdom Bacillati; phylum Actinomycetota; class Actinomycetes; order Kitasatosporales; family Streptomycetaceae; genus Streptomyces; species Streptomyces sp. NPDC056169. The sequence goes on from NZ_JBHJUO010000025.1 coordinate 14,922, forward strand.
CGTATCTGGACGCGGAGGGCCGGCTGCGGAAGGTCCGCCACCAGTTCAGCTTCAGCAACCAGGGCCGTACGGTCGCGGTCGCGTCGACCACCCTGCTGTACGGCTTCGGGGTCCGCGTCCAGGTGACGCTGCCGGACCGGCGGGACATCTACGCCGGGAAGATCAAGGCCTGAGCAGGGCCGCGGCCGGGCCCGGGTGGTTCGGACCATCGCCAAATGGTCCGGACGTGTCATGCGCGCTGGGTGGCGCTCTCCCTACGCTGGGAGACCGCCGGGAACCCTGGGAGACAGACGCCGGCAGGAAGAGGTGACCGCACGTGGCCCCGCCCGGTACAGCGACCATCCCCGCAGACCCGGACTGCGTCGCCCTCGCCGAGATCGAACTGTGCGGCGAACTGATCATCGCGGCGTCCGCCGCGGACGGGGAGCGCCTCAGCGCCGACCGGATCGACGAGATCCTGAGGGTGGCGGCCGAGCGGGCCGTACGGGAACGCTGACCGTACGGCCCCCCGCCGCGCAGAAGGGGCCCGCTCAGGTGCGCATCATGCGGGCGATGGCCTTTGTGGCCTCCTCGACCTTGGCGTCGATGCCCTCGCCGCCCTTGGCGGCCGCGTCCGCGACGCAGTGCCGCAGGTGCTCCTCCAGGAGCTGGAGCGCGAAGGACTGGAGCGCCTTCGTCGACGCCGAGACCTGCGTGAGTATGTCGATGCAGTAGACGTCCTCGTCGACCATCCGCTGGAGACCGCGGATCTGGCCCTCGATCCGGCGGAGCCGCTTGAGGTGCTCGTCCTTCTGCTTGTGGTAGCCGTGCACGCCGTGGTCGTGGTCGGCAGGCTCGACGGCCCCGACAGCCTCGACGGTCTCGGGGGTGACCTGGTCCGCCTCGGTGGTCGTCATCGCGTCCTCCCGTTGTCCAGAAAGGGGGTGTATACCCCTCGTGGGTATATGGTACCGATCCCCGCCGGTCCGGGCGGGGGCCCGTGCAGTTCACTGTGCCTGATGGGCGACACTGAGAGGACGCCGGTTAGCCGTGGCCGGATGATGCGCCTAGCATCAGCCTGACCGAAACCCAGCACCCCGAGGACCTCACGTGCGATTTCGTCTGACCCCCAGGGAGACGAGCTTCTACGACATGTTTGCCGCGTCCGCGGACAACATCGTCACGGGCTCCAAGCTCCTGATGGAACTGCTCGGCGCGGAGCCTTCCGCCCGGGCCGAGATCGCGGAGCGGATGCGGGCAGCGGAGCACGCCGGCGACGACGCTACCCACGCGATCTTCCACCAGCTGAACTCCTCCTTCATCACACCCTTCGACCGCGAGGACATCTACAACCTCGCGTCGTCCCTCGACGACATCATGGACTTCATGGAGGAGGCCGTCGACCTGGTCGTCCTCTACAACGTCGAGGAGCTTCCCAAGGGCGTCGAGCAGCAGATCGAGGTGCTGGCGCGGGCGGCGGAGCTGACCGCCGAGGCCATGCCGAACCTGCGGACGATGGCCAACCTCACGGAGTACTGGATCGAGGTCAACCGCCTGGAGAACCAGGCCGACCAGATCCACCGCAAGCTGCTCGCGCAGCTCTTCAACGGCAAGTACGACGCCATCGAGGTGCTCAAGCTCAAGCAGATCGTCGATGTGCTGGAAGAGGCGGCCGACGCCTTCGAGCACGTCGCCAACACGGTGGAGACCATCGCGGTCAAGGAGTCCTGAGCTTCGTGGACACCTTCGCTCTGATCGTGACCATCGGTGTCGCGCTCGGCTTCACGTATACGAACGGCTTCCACGACTCCGCCAACGCCATCGCCACCTCGGTGTCGACCCGTGCGCTGACCCCCCGGGCGGCGCTGGCGATGGCGGCGGTCATGAACCTCGCGGGTGCCTTCATGGGCAGCGGGGTCGCCAAGACCGTCAGTGAGGGGCTCATCGAGACCCCGACCGGCGACAAGGGGATGGGCATCCTCTTCGCCGCGCTGGTGGGCGCGATCATCTGGAACCTCGTCACCTGGTACTTCGGTCTGCCGTCCTCCTCCTCGCACGCGCTGTTCGGCGGCATGGTGGGCGCGGCGCTCGCCGGTGGCACCGAGGTGATCTGGGGCGGGGTGCTCGACAAGGTCGTCATCCCGATGTTCATCTCGCCGGTGGTCGGCCTCGTGGTCGGTTACCTGGTCATGTGCGCGATCATGTGGATGTTCCGCAAGGCCAACCCGCACAAGGCCAAGCGGGGCTTCCGTATCGCGCAGACGGTGTCGGCGGCCGGCATGGCGCTCGGCCACGGTCTGCAGGACGCGCAGAAGACCATGGGCATCGTGGTGATGGCCCTGGTCATCGCCGATGTGCAGGAGTCCGGCGACGACATCCCGGTGTGGGTGAAGATCGCCTGTGCCGTGATGCTCTCGCTCGGTACGTACGCGGGCGGCTGGCGCATCATGCGGACGCTCGGCCGCAAGATCATCGAGCTGGACCCGCCGCAGGGCTTCGCGGCGGAGACGACGGGTGCGTCGATCATGTTCGGCTCGGCGTTCCTGTTCCACGCGCCGATCTCGACGACGCACGTCATCACCTCCGCGATCATGGGTGTGGGCGCGACGAAGCGCGTCAACGCGGTGCGGTGGGGTGTCGCCAAGAACATCATCCTGGGCTGGTTCATCACCATGCCGGCGGCGGCGCTGGTCGCTGCCGCGAGCTACTACGTGGTGCAGCTGTTCTTCGGCTGATGCCGTCGAGGCAAATGGTTGGGCCCGGCTCCCCTGTGGGGGAGCCGGGCCCTTTCGTCTTCACGGTGGCACCGCCATGCAGCACCGAAAGACGGTCTTGGGGGGGGCGAGCGGTTTAGCCGAAGCGGCCGGAGATGTAGTCCTCGGTCGCCTGGACGCTCGGGTTGGAGAAGATGCGCTCGGTGTCGTCCAGCTCGATCAGCTTGCCGGGCTGGCCGACGGCCGCCAGGTTGAAGAAGGCCGTGCGGTCGGAGACGCGGGCGGCCTGCTGCATGTTGTGCGTCACGATGACGATCGTGAAGCGCTCCTTCAGCTCGCCGATCAGGTCCTCGATGGCGAGGGTGGAGATCGGGTCGAGGGCGGAGCAGGGCTCGTCCATGAGGAGGACGTCCGGCTCGACGGCGATGGCCCGTGCGATGCACAGACGCTGCTGCTGGCCGCCGGAGAGGCCGGAGCCCGGCTTGTTCAGGCGGTCCTTGACCTCGTTCCAGAGGTTCGCGCCCTTGAGGGACTTCTCGACGATGTCGTTGAGCGCGGCCTTCTTGTACTTGCCGTTCAGGCGCAGGCCCGCCGCCACGTTGTCGAAGATCGACATGGTGGGGAAGGGGTTGGGGCGCTGGAAGACCATGCCCACCGTGCGGCGCACGGCGACCGGGTCGACGTTGCTCCCGTACAGGTTCTCGTCGTCCAGCATCACCTTGCCCTCGACGCGGCCACCGGGGGTGACCTCGTGCATGCGGTTCAGGGTGCGCAGGAAGGTGGACTTGCCGCAGCCGGAGGGGCCGATGAAGGCCGTCACCGAGCGGGGTTCGACGGTCATCGAGATGTCGTCGATCGCCTTGTGGGCGCCGTAGTAGGCGGAGAGGCCGCTGACGTCGATTCGCTTGGCCATGGGGATCACTTCCAATTTGCCGCGGTCAGCGGCCGGTCTTCGGGGCCTTCCAGCGGGCGATGCCGCGGGCCACCAGGTTGAGGATCATGACGAAGGCGATCAGGACGAGCGCTGCGGCCCAGGCGCGGGACACGGCTGCGTCGGTGCCGACCGCGTACTGCTCGTACACGTAGAGCGGCAGGGAGGACTGGGCGCCTTCGAAGGGGTTCGGGTTGATGAGCTTCGTACCGAACACGAGGAGCAGGACGGGGGCCGTCTCACCGGTGATGCGGGCGACCGCGAGCATGACGCCCGTGGTGATGCCGCCGATCGCGGTGGGCAGGACCACCTTCAGGATCGTGCGCCACTTGGGGATGCCGAGGGCGAGGGAGGCCTCGCGGAGCTCGTTCGGGACGAGCTTGAGCATCTCCTCGGTGGAGCGGACGACGACCGGCATCATCAGGATGGCGAGGGCCATCGCGCCGGCGAAACCGGAGGGCCCGAAGCCGAGCATCAGGTTCCAGGTGGCGAGGATGAAGAGGCCGGCGACGATCGACGGGATGCCCGTCATGACGTCGACGAAGAAGGTGACGGCCTGGGCGAGCTTCCCGCCGCCGTACTCGACGAGGTAGACCGCGGTGAGGAGTCCGATCGGGGCCGCGATCAGGGTCGCGATGCCGACCTGCTCGATGGTGCCGAGCAGTGCGTGGTAGACGCCGCCGCCGGCCTCGGTGTCGAGGACGCCGTTCATCGAGTGGGTCAGGAAGTAGACGTCGAGGACTTCCATGCCCTTGCTGATCGTGACCCAGGCGAGGGAGAGCAGCGGGATGACGGCGAGGACGAAGCAGACCCAGACGAGGCTGGTGGCGACGCGGTCCTTGGCCTGGCGGCTGCCTTCGACCTTGGTGGTGACGGCGTACGTCGTGAGGACGAAGAGCAGGCCGGCGATCATGCCCCACTGGACCTTGCTGTGCCAGCCGGCGGCGAGGCCGATCCCGATGCCCGCGGCGATGGAGAAGGCGGCGACGGCGGCCGGGGTCCAGCGCGGGAGGCGGGCGTGGGAGAGGGATCCGCGGCGCGGTGCGACGGAGACCGGACGTTCCTGTATGGCGTGGCTCATGCCGCGGCCCCCGAGTACTCCTTGCGGCGGCCGATGATCCAGCGGGCGGCGCCGTTGACCAGCAGGGTGATGACGAAGAGGACGAGACCGGAGGCGATGAGCGCGTCGCGGCCGAACTCGTTGGCCTCGTTGAACTTGGCGGCGATGTTCTGGGCGAAGGTGCCGCCGCCCGGGTCGAGGAGGTGGCCCGAGATGAGGAAGCTGGGGGAGAGGACCACGGCGACGGCCATGGTCTCGCCGAGTGCGCGGCCGAGGCCCAGCATGGAGGCGGAGATGATGCCGGAGCGGCCGAAGGGCAGCACCGACATGCGGATGACCTCCCAGCGCGTGGCGCCGAGGGCGAGGGCGGCCTCTTCGTGCATCTTCGGGGCCTGGAGGAAGACCTCGCGGGTGACGTTGGTGATGATCGGAAGGATCATGATCGCCAGCAGGATGCCCACGGTGAAGAGGTTGCGGGCGGGGCCGTCGCCGGCCTTGTCGAAGATGTACGTCCAGCCCAGGTACTCGTCGAGCCACTGGTTGAGGCCGTCCAGGTACGGGACGAGGAAGATCGCGCCCCAGAGGCCGTAGATGATGCTGGGCACGGCGGCGAGCAGGTCGACGACGTACGCGAGCGGCTTGGCCAGCTTGCGCGGCGCGTAGTGCGAGATGAAGAGCGCGATGCCGATCGCGACCGGCACGGCGATGGCCATCGCGATGATCGAGGAGACGATCGTGCCGAAGGCGAGGACGGCGATGCCGAAGACCGGCGGGCTGCCGGCGGGGTTCCACTCGAAGGTGGTGAAGAAGTTGGTGCTGTCCTTCGAGATGGCGAGGACGGCACGGTAGCTGAGGAAGCCGGCGATCGCGGCCATGATCACGAGGAGGGTGATGCCGGAGCCTCGGGACAGACCGCTGAAGATGCGGTCCCCGGGGCGGGACGCGCTCTTGGCGCGCCGGCTCCTCTGTATGTCTGGTGTGGTGGTAGCCATCTGCTTCTCCGGTCTGCGGTGCCCGTACGGGTGTGCGGGCTCCTGGCGGCGGTGCACCGGATGCCGGGTCCGGCCCCTGTGGTGAGGGGCCGGACCCGGCCGGGGGTCAGGACAGGGTGGGGACGATCGCGCGGACCTTGGCCGCGATCTCGGCCGGGAGCGGGGCGTAGCCGGCGTCGGTGAGGACCTTCTGGCCCTCCTCGCTCGCGGTGTAGGTGAGGAACGCCTTCAGGGTCGGCAGGGTCTCCGCCTTGTTGCCCTTGTCGCAGGCGATCTCGTACGTGACGAGGACGATCGGGTAGGCACCCTCGGCCTTGGTCTTGTAGTCGAGGGAGAGGGCGAGGTCGTTGCCCGTGCCCTTGACCTTGGCGGCGGCGATGGCCTTGGACGCGTTCTCCGAGGTGGCGGCGACCGGGGCGGAGGCGCCGGTGTTGATGCTGACCGTGGAGGACTTGTTCGCGGCGGCGTACGAGAGCTCCATGTAGCTGATGGAACCCTCGACGTCCTTGACCGCGGTGGCGACACCGGAGGAGCCGTTGGCGGCCTGGCCGCCCTCGGCGGGCCACGACTTCGACTTCGGGTCGTGCTTCCAGTCGGCCGGGGCGGCGGTCGAGAGGTACTTGCCCAGGTTCTGGGTGGTGCCCGACTCGTCCGAGCGGTGGAAGGCCTGGATGTTGGAGTCGGGAAGCTTGGCGCCCGGGTTCAGCTTGGTGATCGCCGGGTCGTTCCACTTGGTGATCTTGTTGTCGAAGATCTTGGCGATGGTGGAGGCGTCGAGGACGAGGTTGTCCACGCCTTCCAGCTTGTAGCCGATGGCGATGGGGCCGCCGACCATCGGCAGGTTGACGCCGGTGCCGCCCGCGCAGACCTTCTTCGACTCGGCGACCTCTTCGTCCTTCAGGGCGGAGTCGGAGCCCGCGAAGGCGACCTGGCCCTGGTTGAACTTGGTGATGCCGCCACCGGAGCCGATGCCCTGGTAGTTGATCTCGACGCCCTCACAGGCGGCCTGGAAGTTCTTGACCCACAGGTCCATCGCGTTCCGCTGGGCGCTGGAGCCGGCGGCCAGCAGCTTGCCCTTGGCGCCCTCACAGGAGATGTTCGACGCGGCGGCGGAGGTCGTGGTCTTGCCGCCTTCCTTCGCCGGGGTCTCCGTGTTGTTGTCCGAGCCACACGCCGAGAGGACCAGGGCGCCGGAGACGACGAGGGCACCGATCGCGGAGGCGCGAAGCCCGTTCTTGCGCGAAAGCTTCACTTTCGGGTGTTCCTTCCAGAAGCCGCCTTGCCGCGGACCCAGTGTCCTGTTCGTTCTACGGCGGCGTGTGTCGGGTGGTGGTGCACTGTTGCGCTTCGTGCACCGTGTGAGTCCGAAATTAGGCAGAACAGGTGAAGCGGTCGACGGAAGAGAGTGAACGGAAAGTGAACCGTGCCGTAAGGCCGGGTGCGGGTACTCCGTACGGGGTGTCAGTGGCGTGAGGTGGCCATGGCGGCGTCCAGGAGTTCGCGGTCTCGTGGCTGGGTGAGGCGGGCGCGGGCCTCGCCCGGGGGCAGCCAGGCGAGGCGGTCGACCTCGCGGTTCGGCGCGAAGGCGCCGTCGAGGGCCCGGGCCGCCCAGTAGACGACCTCCTTGGGGCGGCCGGCCACCGGGTAGCGGGCCGTGGGGAGGCGGGGGCCGAGCGCGCAGCGCCGGCCCGTTTCCTCCAGGACCTCGCGCAGCGCGCAGGCCTCCGCGGTCTCCCCGCGCTTCCGCTTCCCCTTCGGGTGCGACCAGTCGTCGTACTTCGGCCGGTGGACGAGGGCGATCTCGATGCCGTGGCCGGAAACCGCCGGGCGCCAGAGCACGCATCCGGCGGCGCGGATCGGTTCCTGGAGGGGAGCGGTGCTCACGGGACCGGGGCCGTCGCTCTGCGCCAGGCGTGCTGGAAGGCGAAGCGGGCCGCTTCGACCTCGTGACGCTGGTCGGCGTGGAGGACCCCGAGGGCGTACGCCGTCGCCGGGGCGATCCGGGGGGTGCGGGCCGCCGCGGCGGCGGCCGCCGCGGCCTCGGCGGCGTCGCGGTGCCGGTCGAGGGCGCGGGCGGACTCGTACAGGACGGGGTCGGGCTCGCCGCCGGTGTGGAGGACCTCGGAGGCGTACCGGTGCAGGCGCAGCAGGTGCCGGGTCCGGTGCCAGGGCGCGTCCTGGGTCTCGCCGGCGGCGAGGGCGAGGGCGTCGGCGTTGTACGGGTGGGCCGCCCGGGTCAGCGGGAGCGCGGCCACCGATTCGAGGAGGCGCCGCTCGGCGACCGCGGCGGGCGCGTCCACGACCTCCATGGCGGGGGCCGAGCCCGCGGGGCCGAGGGGAACCTCGGAGGCGAGGAGGGCGACGGCGTCGGCGACCGCGTGGAAGCGGGCGGAGCCGAGGGCCTGGAGGGCCGCCGAGTGGGCGCGCGTACGGGCCAGGGTCAGCTGGCGGTCGAGGAGGGCGCCGGCCCGGGCGGCGCCGACGGTGAGTCCCGCTCCGGCACTCGTCCCGACGCCGGCCCCGGTGCGTGTCGTCGCGCCCGCTGTCGCGCCCGCCGCCGTTCCGCCGCCGCGGGCGGCCGGCACCGGGCCGCCGCTGCTCGACAGACGGGACAGCGCGTCCACCAGCCGGACGAGCCGGGAGGTGCAGGCGTGCTCCAGGGCCAGGGTCCCGGAGAGCCAGGCGAGCTCGGTCCGCAGCTGGTCGGCCCAGGCGGCGTCGAGCAGCGGCCGGAAGGTGTGGAGGGTGCCGCTGATCCGGCGGGCGGCGGCTCTCAGCGTACGGGCGGCCTCGTCCGTACCGGCCGCGTCCGAGCCGCTTTCGCCGTGGATCCGCAGGCCGCGGAGGAAGTCCGCGGCCCGGGCATGGAGATAGGGGGCCACGACCTCCCCCGCCGTGACGTCCCGCAGGGGGTCAAGGTTGTGCACGCCGGCGCCTCCGCGCGTCGATGAGCATCTCCTGGACGTGCCGCAGCGGCCGGCCCTCGGGATCGGTCGCGTGCCGCGTCCAGTTCCCGTCGGGGCCGAGGTGCCAGGAGGAGGTGGTGTCGGACATCCCGGTCTCCAGGAGCCGGGTCAGGGCAGCCCGGTGGGCCGGGTCCGAGACCCGTACGAGGGCCTCGATCCGGCGGTCCAGGTTGCGGTGCATCATGTCGGCGCTGCCGAACCAGACCTCGGGTTCGCCGCCGTTGCCGAAGGCGAAGATCCGGGAGTGCTCCAGGAAGCGGCCGAGGACCGAGCGGACCCGGACGTTCTCGGAGAGGCCGGTGACCCCGGGGCGCACGGCGCAGATGCCGCGGACCCAGATGTCGACCGGCACTCCGGCCCGGGAGGCCTGGTAGCAGGCGTCGATGATCGCTTCGTCGACCATCGAGTTGACCTTGATCCGGACGTACGCGGGCCGGCCGGCGCGGTGGTGGGCGATCTCCTTGGTGATCCGGGAGACCAGACCGTCCCGCAGCGACTTGGGCGCGGTGAGCAGCCGCCGGTACGTCTCGCGGCGCGAGTAGCCGGAGAGCCGGTTGAACAGGTCGGACAGGTCCGCGCCGACCTGGGGGTCGGCGGTGAGCAGGCCGAGGTCCTCGTAGAGGCGGGCCGTCTTGGGGTGGTAGTTGCCGGTGCCGACGTGCGAGTACCGGCGGAGGAGGTCGCCCTCCTGCCGGACGACCAGCGACAGCTTGCAGTGCGTCTTCAGGCCGACGAGGCCGTAGACGACGTGGCAGCCGGCCTCCTCCAGCTTCCGCGCCCACTTGATGTTGGCCTGCTCGTCGAAGCGGGCCTTGATCTCGACGAGAACGAGGACCTGCTTGCCGGACTCGGCGGCGTCGATGAGGGCGTCCACTATTGGGGAGTCGCCGGACGTCCGGTACAGCGTCTGCTTGATCGCGAGGACGTCCGGGTCGGCCGCCGCCTGCTCCAGGAAGGCCTGCACGGAGGTGGAGAAGCTGTCGTACGGGTGGTGCAGCAGCACGTCCCGCTCGCGCAGCGCCGCGAAGATGTCCGGCGCGGACGCCGACTCGACCTCGGCCAGGTCCCGGTGCGTGCCCGCGACGAACTTCGGGAACTTCAGCTCAGGCCGGTCCTGCCCGGCGATGCCGAAGAGACCGGTCAGGTCGAGCGGGCCGGGCAGCGGGTACACCTCGGCGTCGGAGACCTTCAGCTCGCGCACGAGGAGATCGAGGACGTACGGGTCGATGGACTCCTCGACCTCCAGGCGGACCGGCGGGCCGAAGCGGCGCCGCATGAGCTCCTTCTCCAGGGCCTGGAGGAGGTTCTCGGCGTCGTCCTCCTCGACCTCCAGGTCCTCGTTCCGCGTCACCCGGAACATGTGGTGCGCGAGCACCTCCATGCCGGGGAACAGCTCCTCCAGGTGCGCCGCGATGACGTCCTCCAGGGGGACGTACCGCTGCGGGGAGGCCTCCAGGAAGCGGGAGAGCAGCGGCGGCACCTTGACGCGCGCGAAGTGGCGGTGGCCGCTGACCGGATTGCGGACGACCACGGCGAGGTTGAGGCTCAGGCCGGAGATGTACGGGAAGGGGTGCGCCGGGTCCACGGCGAGCGGGGTGAGGACGGGGAAGATCTGCTGCCGGAACAGGGTGAAGAGCCGCGCCTGCTCCTTCTCCGTGAGCTCGGGCCAGCGGATCAGGTGGATGCCCTCGTCGGCCAGGGCCGGTGCGACGTCCTGCTGGTAGCAGGCGGCGTGCCGGGCCATGAGCTCGCGCGAGCGGGTCCAGATGAGTTCGAGGACCTCGCGGGGCTGGAGGCCGGAGGCGGAGCGGGTGGCGACGCCGGTGGCGATGCGGCGCTTGAGACCGGCGACCCGGACCATGAAGAACTCGTCGAGGTTCGAGGCGAAGATCGCGAGGAAGTTCGCTCGTTCGAGGAGGGGGGTCGTGGGGTCCTCGGCCAGTTCGAGGACGCGTTCGTTGAACGCGAGCCAGCTGCGTTCCCGGTCGAGGAAGCGGCCCTGCGGCAGCTCGTCGCCGAGGGAGCCGTCGGCGACGTACGTGTCGGGATCGGCGTCCACGTCGGCGACGATGGCGGCGTCGGCGCTGTCCATGGCCTGCGGGCGGTGTGCGGCTATGGACCCGAGGGACGACGCGGCGGACGTCCGGGCGGACGAGGACGCGGACGTCTGGGATGACGTCTGGGCCGACGACTGGGCGGACGTCTGGGCGGACGGCGTGGCGGAGGACTGGACCGGGACCTCGGCGGGCTGCTGGCTCATGGCCCCATTCTTCCGCGCGAAGGGGTCATCGGGCGCGTCGGAGCGGGCCGTGGGGGAGGGAAGTCTCCCCTTGGGGAGGACCGCCCTGCCGGGCGTGGTCACGGAGCGCTTCATTGCGTGAGCGTCGCAAGCGCGTCTGAATGGCCGGTAACGACGACATGTCGTCCCGGAATCGGGGGCGGGGCCGTGTCAGGGCCCCGCCCCGGGCGTGCGGCGTGCGGGTCTACGCGTGTCGGGCACGCAGGACGCGGAAGGCGGCGTACAGCGCGAGGGCGGCGAGGGCGAGGACGATTCCGGTCTCGATGAGCTGGGTGGGCCAGAAGTGGGATGCGGGGTGGTAGTCCCAGTAGCTGCCGGTGACGTTCATGTCGGCCGGGCAGACGTCCCAATGCTCGGTCCGGTCGAAGCAGGCGTGGCTCGGCAGGCGTTCCCCGGTGGCGGTGAGCAGGCCTGTTTCGGTCCCGCGGGAGGCGATGTCCACGGAGATGCCGTGGGTTCCGGGGAGAGGCCCGGTCAGGGTCTTCACCGGAATCAGCGACCAGCGGAGCGAGGCGATGACGAGCAGGACGAGGCCGGTGACGAGGCCGGTGAGGGCCATGGCCGTCACGGTGCGGCGGACCAGCTGGCCGATCAGGGAGCCGAGGGCGAGCGCGAACAGCGACTGGGCGACGAGGACGGGTCCGGTGGACACGTACGTTCCCGGTTGGTACCAGAGGAAGGACGAGGTGTCGCCGAGGTTCGCCCAGCCGAGCCGGTAGGCGCCGATCAGGGTGATCGTGCCGACGGCGGTCACGGCGCCGGCGACCGCGAGCTTCGTGCCGAGCCAGCGTGCGGGGGAGACGGACTGGGTGAGGGCGAGCTTGTACGTGCCCGATTCCAGCTCGCGCGCCACCATCGGGCCGGCGACGAACGCTCCGACGAGGAAGGGGACGACGGTCATGCCGGTCTGGGCCCAGTCCACGGCGATGCGGAGGAGGGAGTGGGCGTGGACCCCGTTCGTACCGACCGTTCTGCTGTCCCAGTAGCGGACCCAGACCATGCCCACGAGGCTCAGCAGGACTCCGGCGCCCGCCAGCCACAGCGTCCGCCGGTATTGGCGGACCGTCACCCAGGAGGGGCCCTTCAGGGCGAGCGTGCTCATGCCGAGGCTCCTTCGGGGGCGCGGAGGTGGGCGAGGAGGAGGTCCTCCAGGGAGGGTTCCTGGGTTTTCCAGGGCCCTTCGACCGGGCCCTCGTGGCGGATGAGGGCCGTGAGCTGACGGCCCGTCGTGCGGGACTCGACGACCGCGTGCGGGGCGAGGTCGGCGACCGGGCCCGTGAGCAGGGTGTGGGCGGCGAGGAGTTCGTCCACGGCGCCGTCGAGGCGGATCCGGCCGCCGTGGAGCAGGAGCAGGTGGTCGCAGGCGCCCTCCAGCTCGGTGAGGATGTGCGAGGACATGACGACGGTCGTGCCGTGTTCGGCGGCGTCGGCCATGAGCAGGCCCATCAGCTGGTGGCGGGCGAGCGGGTCGAGGTCGGCCATCGGCTCGTCCAGGAGCAGGAGTTCGGCCCGCTTGCCGAGGGCGAGCGCGAGGGCGACGCGGGTGCGCTGGCCGCCGGAGAGGTCGCGTACGAGGGCGTGCGGGTCGAGTTCGTCGGCCACCACGCGCTGCGCGGCGGTCTCGTCCCAGCGGCCCGGGTTGAGCTCGCGGCCCATGCGCAGGGTGTCGGCGACGGAGAGCCGGGGGTGGAGCGGCTTCTCCTGGGCGACGTACGCGAGGTGCTCGCGCGCGGGGGCCTCGATGGTGCCCTCGGTGGGGCGGAGGAGCCCGGCGGCGAGGGCGAGGAGGGTGGACTTGCCGGCGCCGTTGGGGCCGACGAGGGCGCAGATCCGACCGGCGGGGAGGGCGAACTCGCACTCCCGCAGGGCCCAGCCGCGGCCTCTCCCTCCGTATTTCTTGCCCAGGAGACCGGCCTCCAGCGCGATGCCGTCTCTCGTCATGCGTCGTCCCCCTCGAAGTGTTCCTTCAGTACGGATGTGAAGAGCGCGGACACGTCCTCGCGGTCCAGTCCCGCGGCGCGGGCGCGGCGGGCCCAGTCGGCGAGTTCGCCGCGGAGGGGCGAGTCGGCGGGGCCCGTGCCGAGTGTGGTGCGGACGAAGGTGCCCAGGCCTCTGCGGGCCTCGACGAGGCCCTCGCGTTCGAGCTCGCGGTAGGCCTTGAGGACCGTGTTGGGGTTGATGGCCGTCGATTCGACGACCTCGCGTGCGGTGGGCAGTCGGTCGCCGGGTTCCAGGAGGCCCATCCGGAGGGCCTGCTTCGTCTGCTGGACGATCTGGAGGTAGGTGGCGACGCCACTGCGCCGGTCGATGCGGTACTCGACCACGTTCCCTTTCACCACCCTTTCACTAATCAAGTAGTGAAAGGGTGGTGGAAAGAAGGGGGCGGTGTCAACCGCCCCCTGCCCTCAAAGGGTTTGAAGGAGAGTCAGGACTCCGTGCGGTACATCAGGTCCACCTCGTGCGTCACGAAGCCGAGCCGCTCGTAGACCGTCACCGCCGCCGTGTTGTCCGCGTCCACGTACAGCATCGCCGTCGGCAGCCCCTGCGCCGCCAGGTACCGCAGGCCGATCGCCGTGAGCGCCTTGCCGAGGCCGCCGCCCTGCGCCTCGGGCAGGATGCCGACCACGTACACCTCGCCGAGCTGCTCCTCGGCGTGCGTCTTCGTCCAGTGGTAGCCGATCAGCTTCCCGTCACGCTCCGCCAGGAAGAAGCCCTTCGGGTCGAACCACGGCTCGGCCATCCGGTCGTCCAGGTCGCGCTGCGTGAGCGAGCCCTGCTCGGGGTGGTGCGCGAAGGCGGTCGCGTTGACGGCGAGCCAGGCCGTGTCGTCCTGGCCGGGGACGAACGTCCGGACGGTGACGCCCTCGGGCAGCACCGGATCCGGGATGTCCAGCGGCGTCAGGGACCGCCGCAGCTGGCGCAGTTCGCGGAAGAGCGTCAGGCCGAGGACCTGCGCGAGGTGCCGGGCCGCCGACTTGCCGCCGTGCGCCCAGACGCGCAGCCGCTTGCCGGACGCGCCGAGCAGGGCGGTGCCGAGCGCCCGGCCGTGGCCGCGGCCCCGGTGGCTCGGGTGGACGACGAGCTCGGCGGCCGGGGCCTCGATCGGGTCGGTCTCCTCCAGCTGGGCGTAGCCGTAGAGGTGCGGTCCGACGGAGAGCAGGAAGTGGCGCACGCCCTCGCGGCGGCCGTGCCGCAGGTAGAGGCGCCCCTGCTCGGACACGGCGTGCAGCCCGTCGGCCCGGTCGGCGGCCTCAAGGAGCTCCAGTACGTCCTGGATCTGCTCGGGGGAGAGCTCGTCATACGTGTGGATCTGCCGTCCGGGTTCGATGGCCGGCGCCGCGTCGGAAGTCATGGGTACGAGCCTACGGTGACGTACCGCCGCCCCGGGGAAAGGCGGCGGCAACTGTCTTGTAACCCGCTACCCCCTGTTGCGCTACGCGCGTTGACTCTAGGCTGCACCGGCAGACGGGGGAGTAGATCAACGCCGCAAAAAGGGGCAAGGGGCAAAGGGGAAAGATGGCAGCGACACCGGGGAACAAGCGGAAGAACAAGACCGGGCGGCGCATTCTGGCCGCCGGGGCGGGACTCGCGACCGTCGGCGCTCTGTTCGCCGCGATGCCGTCGTCGGCGGGGGCCGCCGGGGACGAGTTCGCCGCCGGGAGCGAGAGCGCGTACGGGAACGGCAAGGGCTGGGGCCGGATGGTCGACGTCCAGCTGCTGTCCTTCAACGACCTCCACGGCAACCTGGAGCCGCCGACCGGCTCGTCGGGCCGGCTCACCCACCTCAAAGAGGACGGCACGACCGAAACCGTCAACGACGTCGGCGGCGTCGAGTACCTGGCCACGCACCTGCGGCAGGCCCGCCAGGGCAACCGGTACTCCGTCACCGCCGCCGCGGGCGACATGATCGGCGCCTCGCCGCTGGTCTCCGGGCTGTTCCACGACGAGCCGACCATCGAGGCGCTGAACAAGCTGAAGCTCGACGTGAGCTCGGTCGGCAACCACGAGTTCGACGAGGGCGCGCGCGAGCTGGCCCGCATGCAGAACGGCGGCTGTCACCCGACCGAGGGCTGTTTCGAAGGGGACAAGACCTTCAAGGGGGCGGACTTCCCCTACCTCGCGGCCAACGTGACGAACGAGAAGACCGGCAAGCCGCTGCTCGACCCGTACTTCATCTGGGAGCGCGACGGCGTCAAGATCGGCTTCATCGGCGTCACCCTCGAAGGCACGGCGAACATCGTGTCCGCCGAGGGCATCAAGGGCCTGAAGTTCGGCGACGAGGTCGAGACGATCAACAAGTACGCCAAGGTGCTGGAGCGCAAGGGCGTGAAGTCGATCGTCGCCCTGCTCCACGAGGGCGGCCTGCCGGCCTCGGGCGCGTACAACTACGACTGTGACAGCCCGGGTCCCGGCAACGGCATCTCCGGCCCGATCGTCGACATAGCCAAGAACGTCAGCCCGCAGGTCGACGCCCTGGTCACCGGCCACACCCACCAGGCCTACGCGTGCACCATCGCGGACCCGGCGGGCAAGCCGCGCACGGTCACCTCGGCGGCCTCCTTCGGCCGGCTCTACACCGACACGACGCTCACCTACGACCGTCGTACGAAGGACATCGTCCGCACCGCCGTCGCCTCCGCGAACCACGTCGTCACCCGTGACGTGAAGCCGGCCGACGACATGGGCAAGCTGATCAAGCGCTGGAAGGACCTGGCCGCGCCGATCGCCGGGCGTCCTGTCGGCCACATCTCCGCCGACATCGAGAACCCCCTCGATGTGGCGGTGTACGAGAAGCCGCTGGGCAACCTGATCGCGGACGCGCAGCTGGAGGGCATGGCCCCGGCGGACAAGGGCGGTGCGCAGCTCGCCCTGATGAACCCGGGCGGCGTCCGCGCGCCGCTGACCCACAAGGCGTCCGGCGCCGAGGGCGACGGGGTCGTGACCTACGGCGAGGCGTACACCGTCCAGCCGTTCACCAACATGATGACGGCGGTCGACCTGACCGGCGCCCAGCTCGTCACCACGCTCCAGCAGCAGGTCAGCGGCCTCAACCTGGCGGCCCCGAAGATCCTCCAGGTGTCGAGGAACTTCACGTACACCCTGGACATGACGAAGACCGGTGCCGACCGGATCGTGGTCGACTCGGTGCGGCTGAACGGTGAGGCGATCGACCCGGCGAAGACCTACCGGGTCGCGATGAACGAGTTCCTGTCCGGTGGCGGCGACGGCTTCGCCGTCCTGAAGGAGCACAAGAACAAGCTGGTCGGCGCGTCCGACCTGGACATGTTCACCGCCTACCTGGCGGCGCACTCCTCGGCCACCGCGCCGCTGGCTCCGCCGGCGACGGGCCGCATCACGGTCGTCAAGTAGCCCTTCCGGGCCCCTGAGCGAGGGGGCGGCGGACCGTTCCGACGGGTCGCCGCCCCCTTTCGCGTACGTCCGGAAGACCCCTGGTGTGTTTGTCGTGACCCTGACATCATCCGGCTCATGGAGCGACGACGTTTTCTCGTGGGTGCCCTCGGCGCCGGGGCCGCAGTGATGCTCGGGGCGCCCGCCGCGTCCGCCGTGGACGTACGGGCCTGGATGGCGGCGCACGGGGACGGTACGGCCCTGCGGCAGCTGACCATCCCCGGGACCCACGACTCCGGCGCCCGCTACGGCGGCCCCTGGACCGAGTGCCAGAACAGCACCATCGCCCAGCAGCTGGACAGCGGGATCCGGTTCCTCGACGTCCGGTGCCGGGTGACCGGCGGGTCCTTCGCCATCCACCACGGCGCCTCGTACCAGAACCTGATGTTCGGGGACGTCCTCGTCGCCTGCCAGGCCTTCCTCGCCGCCCACCCCTCCGAGACCGTCCTCATGCGCGTCAAGCAGGAGTACTCGGAGGAGTCCGACGCGACCTTCCGCGCCGTCTTCGACGACTACCTCGACGCGCGCGGCTGGCGCTCCCTCTTCCGGATCGGCGACGGCCTGCCGCTCCTCGGCGAGGCCCGCGGCCGGGTCGTCCTGCTCGCCGACAACGGAGGACTGCCGGGCGTCCGCTACGGCGACGGCTCGCTCTTCGACATCCAGGACGACTACATGGCCGAGCCGTTCGGCAAGTACCCCAAGATCGAGGCTCACTTCAGGAAGGCCGTCGCCCAGCCCGGGAAGCTGTACGTCAACTACGTGTCGACCGCCGCCGCGCTCCCGCCCCGCTGGAACGCCGACCGGCTCAACCCCCGCGTCCACTCCTGGCTCGACGGCGCCGAGGCCGCCGGGCGGACCGGGCTCGGGATCGTCCCCATGGACTACCCGAACACCCGGTCAGGCCTCGTCGAGGCCCTGCTCCGGCACAACTAGCCGCAACTAGCCGCAACTAGCCGGAGCGCGAGGCCTTCTCGCCGTGGACGGCGGTGTACTCGGCCGCCAGCCAGGGTCCCAGGTCGTCGATGAGCACGGAGAGGACCGCCGGATCGGGCGAGGGCGCGCGGCCGGTCGCCACGGCGAGGCGCATCTGCTCGGCACACTCCGGGTAGAAGCCGGCGAAGGCCGCGGCGGACCGGTCGAGGTCGCTGGTCCAGCCGCCCCACCGGGGCATGACCAGGGTGAACCCGGTACGGACGAGCCGGCGCCCGACCCTTCTGCCGAGGGCGCGGCGGTCGTCGCCCCGGGCCGCGCGGTCGCGCCAGCCGGGGAGCAGGCGGGCGAGGTCGCCGTTCGTCTCGCGGGCGAGGAGCGAGGTGGGGCGGTACCGGGGGAGCCCGTCGGCGAGGTCGGGGCCGAGGAGCGGGGTGCAGAGGCAGGCGACGAAGAAGCCCGCGTCGTGGCGCTCGGCCTCGCTGAGCAGGAGTCGCGTGCCGGACAGCAGGATGCCGACGCCGTCGGTCTGGGGGAAGTCGCGGTCGAGCGCGGTCTCGACGGCACGGGCGTCGGCGCGGTCGGCCGCGGTCGGCTCGTCGTGGAGGGCGAGCTGGAGATCGAGGTCGGAGACGCCCGGGGTCGCGGTGCCGCGGGGAACGCTGCCGTACAGGTAGGCGCTGTGCAGGCGGTCCGGGCCGAACGTTCCCGAGATCCGGGCGCGGGCGGCCTCGACGACCGGCGCGAACGCCTCGGGCACCCGCTCCAGGGCGCCTTCGCGCGCGATCGTTCCGTCGGGGGCGAGGCCGCGTTCGTCGTCCATGGCGACACTGTGCCCCGCGGCTCGCGTCGGCCGCCTCCGGGTTTCGGCCGACGGAGGCGGCGACGCTCTCCGGTGCTCCGGTCTTCAGCGCTCCGGTCTTCAGTGCTCTGGTCTTCAGCGCTCCGGTCGTCAGCGCTCCGGCGGCGGAGTCGGCGCGCCCGGCAGGCGGACCGTCGCCACCGTGCCGCCGCCCGGGGCCGGGGCGAGGCTCGCCGAGCCGCCCGCCTGGTGGACCGTACGGGCGACGATCGAGAGGCCCAGGCCCGAGCCCGGCAGGCTGCGCGCCGACGGGGAGCGCCAGAAGCGGTCGAAGACGTGGGGCAGCTCGTCCGGCGGGATGCCGGGGCCGTGGTCCCGGACCGTCAGCTCGCCGCGCATCAGGGTCACCTCGACCGTGCCCCGGGGCGGCGAGAACTTCACCGCGTTGTCCAGGACGTTGACGAGGGCGCGCTCGATCGCCGCCGGCTCGGCCCGTACGTACCAGGGCGCGAGGTCCGTGACGAAGGTCAGCTCCGGGCCGCGCAGCCGCACCCGGTCCAGGGCCGCGCGCAGGATGGTGTGGAGCGGGACCACTTCGAGGGGGCCGGGCCGTACGGTGTCCGGGCGCGCCAGCTCCTGGAGGTCGCCGATCAGGGCCGCCAGTTCCGTCATCTGCGCCTTCACCGAGGCCATCAGGGCCCGCCGGTCGTCCGGCGGAATCGCCCGGCCGGTCTCCTCGCTCCGCGCGAGCAGCTCGACGTTCGTCCGGAGCGACGTGAGGGGCGTACGGAGTTCGTGGCCGGCGTCCGCGATCAGCTGTGCCTGCCGGTCGCGGGAGGTCGCGAGCGCCGCCGTCATGGCGTTGAAGGAGCGCGACAGGCGGGCGATCTCGTCCTCGCCGTCCACCGGGATGCGGACGGTCAGGTCCTCGGTCGCGGCCACGTGCTCGACGGCGCCGGTCAGCCGGTTCACCGGTTCGAGGCCGGTCCGCGCCACCCACAGGCCGGCCGCGCCGGCGCCGACGACGCCGATCCCGGAGACCAGGAGGAGCACCCAGCGCAGGGTGGACATCGAGTTGTCGATCTCGGCGAGCGGGCGGGCGACGGAGACCGCGAGCCCGGGCGGGCCGTCGTGCGGGTAGGTGTAGACCCGCATCTCCCGGCCGTCGTCGTCCTTCACCGTGTGCAGCGCGTACGACAGCTGGCCGCGCGCCACCGCGAGGTCGGCGGGGCCGGCCGGGATCGCGGCCTGGCCCGAGGTGCACACGCTGCCGTTGGCGAAGAGCAGCTGCACGGTGTACGAGCCGCCCACCGGCGGCGGCGTCGTGCCCAGGCGGCACAGGGTGAGCAGGTTCTGCACGGAGGCGGCCTCCAGCCTGCTGCTGCGCAGCGAGGAGTCCAGCTCCGCCTCCAGCTGGGCCCGCGTCACGAACCAGCAGGCCAGCGAGACCGCCGCCACCGCGACCGCCACCGCGAACGCGGTGAGCAGCGCGAGCCGCGACCGCAGGGGCCGCGACCGGAACCAGGCGAGCGGGCGGAAACGGGCGAGCGGCCGGAAGCGAGACCCGGGGCGGGGCCCGTCGCCGGACGTGGGTCCGCTGCCGGGCGCGGGCCGGGGCTCGTCGCCGGGCCGTGGCGTCTCCGGGACGGTCACTCGCTTCCTCCTCCGCGCAGGACGTAGCCGACGCCCCGCACCGTGTGCACGAGGCGCGGCTCGCCGCCCGCCTCCGTCTTGCGCCGCAGGTACATCACGTACACGTCGAGCGAGTTCGAACTCGGCTCGAAGTCGAAGCCCCACACCGCCTTGAGGATCTGCTCCCGGGTCAGGACCTGGCGCGGGTGCGCCAGGAACATCTCCAGGAGCGTGTACTCGGTGCGGGTCAGCTCCACCGTCCGCCCGCCGCGGGTCACCTCGCGCGTCGCCAGGTCCATCCGCAGGTCCTCGAAGGACAGCACGTCGCCGTCGGCCGGGGCCGCGGCGGCGGAGGCGTACGAGCTGCGCCGGAGCAGCGCCCGGATCCGGGCGAAGAGCTCGTCGAGCTCGAAGGGCTTCACGAGGTAGTCGTCCGCGCCGGCGTCGAGGCCGGTGACCCGGTCGCCGACGGTGTCGCGGGCGGTCAGCATCAGGATCGGCACGGTCGAGCCGGCCGCCCTGATCCGCCGGGCCGCCGTCAGCCCGTCCATGCGGGGCATCTGGACGTCGAGGACGACGAGGTCGGGGGCGTACGCCTCGATCCGGGCGAGCGCGTCGAGGCCGTCGACGGCGTCCTGCGTGTCGTACCCCTCGAAGGCGAGGCTGCGGCGCAGGGCCTCCCGCACCGCGGGCTCGTCCTCGACGATCAGGATGCGCTCGCGGGCGCCTTCGTTCACCTGGCCAGTCATGGCACCAGCCTCGCACGCGCTCTCTTCACCAGGTGGTGCGCCGTTCAGTTGCCGCCGCCGGAGCGGAGGCTGTCGAGGTCGGCCTTCACCGTGTCGATCGGAATGGCGAATCCGAGGCCGACACTTCCGGCCGTGGAACCGCTCGAAGAACTGGGCGAATACATGGCCGAATTGATTCCGATGATCTCGCCGTTCATATTGATCAACGCGCCGCCGGAATTCCCGGGGTTGAGCGAGGCGTCGGTCTGGATCGCCTTGTACGTCGTCTTCGACGAGCCCGTGTCGCCGTTGAACTGCTGTCCGCCGAACTCGAACGGCCAGCCCTGTCGCGGGTCGTACTGCTGCTGCCCCTGCTGCTGGTCCTGGCCCGAGCCGGCACCGGCACCGGCACCGTCGTCGTCCTTGGCGACGGTCACGTCCCGGTCGAGCGCGGAGACGATGCCACTGGTGACCGTGCCGGTCAGGCCCTCGGGGGAGCCGATCGCCACGACCTCCTCGCCGACCTTCACCTTCGACGAGTCGCCGAGCGCGGCGGCCTTCAGACCGGAGGCGCCCTGGAGTTTGATCAGCGCCAGGTCCTTGTCGGGGTCCGTGCCGACGACATCGGCCTTGTACGACTTCCCGTCGCTGAGCTGCACGGTGACCTCGGAGGCGCCGGAGATCACGTGGTTGTTGGTGATGATCTCGCCGTCGGAGGTGATGATCACGCCCGAGCCGGTGGACTTGCCGGAGTTCGAGGTCGCGGAGATCTCGACGATGGAGGGGGAGACGGCCTGGGCGACGCCGGCGACCGTCCCCACGCTGCTCGCGGAGACGTTCGTGCCGTTCACGGCCGAGGAGGCGGTGGCGGGGGCGTCGGAGGTGAGCTGCTGGACGAGGGTCGCCGTGCCGCCGCCGACGGCCGCGGCGGCGATGGCCACGGCCGCGAGCAGCCCGACCCCGCGTTTGGCGCGGCGACGGGAGTCCGGAGCGGCGCCGGGGGCGGCGCCGGCGACCGGTGGATCCACGGGCGGCGGGACGTGCCCGCCGGACGGAGGCACCTGCCCGCCGGACGGCCAGATCGTGGTCCCCGGCTCCGTGGTGATCGGCTGCGTCGCCTCGTACGGCTGGGCCGGGGCGTACGGGGGCCTCGGGGGCTGCGGCGGGTAGTACGGCTGCTGCGGCTGCTGCTCCTGGAAGTCCGTCATGGCTACGACTCTCGGATCCGTACATGAGAGCCGTCTGAGGACCGGCTGAGAAGCCCGACAGAACCCTGTATGCCCGAAATAAGGATCCCGAGCCATGAGGATCCCGGGCCATGAGGATCCCGGGCCATGAGGATCCCGAGCCATGAGGATCCCGAGCCCGTGTGGTGACGAGCCCGTGTGATCACACGGGCTCGTACCGGCCTGCGGTCCTGCTCGGCGCTACTCGCCGCAGCCGCAGGAGCGGCGGACGACCAGGGCCGACGGGAAGAGCTTGAGCCGCTCGCGGCGCGAGCCCGCGACCCGCAGGCTGTCGTCCAGGACCAGGTCCACCGCCGCCCGGGCCATCGCCGGGCGGTCCGAGGAGATCGTGGTCAGCGGCGGGTCCGTGAGCGCCGCCTCCTTCACGTCGTCGAAGCCCGCGACCGCCAGCTCCGACGGCACCTCGATGCGCAGCTCGCGCGCCGCCCGCAGGACACCGAAGGCCTGGTCGTCGGTGGAGCAGAAGATGGCCGGCGGCCTGTCCGGGCCGGCGAGCAGCTTCAGGGCCACCTGGTAGGCGTCGTAGCGGTTGTACGGGGCCTCGAAGAGCCGGCCCTCGGTCGGGAGGCCCGCCTCCACCATGGCGCGCCGCCAGCCCTCGACGTGGTCGGCGACCGGGTCGCCGACGGCCGGGGTGTTCGGGATGCCGCCCAGGCAGGCCACGTACGGGTGACCGTGCTCCAGGAGGTGCCGGGTGGCGAGCTGGGCGCCGCCGATGTCGTCCGTCACGACGGCCACGTCGTCGATCGCCTCGGGGCGCTCGTGCAGCAGCACCACGCGCGCGTCCCAGGCCTCGATCTCGCTCGCGGCCTGTTCGCTCATGCCCTGGCTGACGAGGATCAGTCCGGAGACCCGCATGCCGAGGAAGGCCCGCAGGTAGTGGACCTCGCGTTCGGTCCGGTAGTCGGAGTTGCCGACGAGCACCATCTTTCCGCGCTCGGCGGCGGCCTGCTCGACCGCGTGGGCCATCTCCGCGAAGAACGGCTGCCGGGCGTCGGGGACGATCATGCCTATGAGGTCCGTGCGCCGGGACGCCATCGCCTGGGCCACCCGGTCCGGGCGGTAGCCCAGCTCCTTGATGGCGGCGAGGACACGCTCGCGCGTGGCCGGGGCGACCGGCCGGGGTCCGTTGTTGATGACGTAGCTCACGACCGCGGTCGAAGTACCTGCCAGTCGAGCTACGTCATCCCGCGTCACCTTGGCCACGCGCGGCAGTCTACGCGGGGTGACCTACCTACCGGCAGGTCGCACTGTGGCGTCCACCACGTTTCTGTCCTCCGCCGGGGTGACTTCCCGGTCGGCCTCCTTGACACGGGCGGTGCGGGCGGCTTCCTCCGTACGGGGGTCCGTCCGGGTGTCCTTCGCCCTGGCCTCGTTCGCCCGGGCCTCCTCGGCCGCGCGCTCGACCTTCTCCGGGGTGACGAAGCGGTAGCCGACGTTCCGCACGGTGCCGATCAGCGACTCGTGCTCGGGGCCCAGCTTCGCCCGCAGCCGCCGCACGTGGACGTCGACCGTTCGGGTGCCGCCGAAGTAGTCGTACCCCCACACCTCCTGGAGGAGCTGGGCACGCGTGAAGACCCGGCCCGGATGCTGGGCCAGGTACTTGAGGAGCTCGAACTCCTTGAAGGTCAGGTCCAGGACCCGGCCCTTGAGCTTCGCGCTGTACGTCGCCTCGTCGACCGACAGGTCGCCGTTGCGGATCTCCATCGGGGAGTCGTCGGAGACGATCTGCTGGCGGCCCATCGCGAGCCGCAGCCGCGCCTCGACCTCGGCCGGTCCCGCGGTGTCGAGGAGGACGTCGTCGATGCCCCAGTCGGCGGTGACGGCCGCGAGACCGCCCTCCGTGACGACGAGGATCAGCGGACAGCCGGGCCCCGTGGAGCGCAGCAGCTGACAGAGCGAGCGGACCTGCGGGAGGTCGCGCCGGCCGTCGACGAGGATCACGTCCGCGCCGGGGGTGTCCACGAGGGCGGGGCCCTCGGCCGGAGCGACCCGGACGTTGTGCAGCAGCAGGCCGAGTGCGGGCAGCACCTCGGTCGACGGCTGGAGGGCGTTGGTCAGGAGCAGCAGAGAGCTCATACCGCGCCACCTGCCATCGGTCGGTCGTGCTTCGTTCGCTCGCTCATCACGCGGTTCCTCCTCGGTCCCTGCGAGGACGTGCACTGCTTCGTACAGATCACTGGTCGGTGATCTGTACGATCACCGGCCGCTCTCGCGCCCTGAGAGCTTTTGTTCACCTATCCGTAACAACGGTCGGAAAACGCAAAAGGACCCGGGGGCTGCGTCGCCCGGATCCTCTGCCCAGCAGAATAGCCCACATGAGTTCAGAGGGAGAGAGGCGATTTCATATGGTGGATGTCTCGTCGCTCACTTCCGTCCATCCGCGTGATCCACGGCGTGTGATGTTGCGTACGGATGACGGTGTCCGTATCGAGGCGGTTTACGAACCCTCCGGTGCAAGTGTCACCGAAACGGCGGTCGTCGTCGCCCACGGCTTCACCGGATCGGCCGACCGGCCCGCCGTCCGCCGCGCCGCCCGCGCCTTCGCGGAGCGCGGCGCGGCCGTCGTGACCTTCTCCTTCCGCGGGCACGGCGGCTCCGGCGGCCGCTCCACGGTCGGCGACCGGGAGGTCCTCGACCTGTCCGCCGCCGTCCGCTGGGCCCGCGAGCTCGGCCACGCGCGCGTGGCGACGGTCGGCTTCTCCATGGGCGGGTCCGTCGTCCTGCGCCACGCGGCCCTGGAGCGGGGCACGGACGGACGCGTGGACGCGGTGGCCGCCGTCTCCGCCCCCGCACGCTGGTACTACCGGGGTACGGCCCCGATGCGCCGCCTCCACTGGGTCGTCACCCGCCCCGCGGGCCGGCTGGTCGGCCGGTACGGGCTCCGCACCCGGATCGACGGGCGGACCTGGGACCCCGTACCCCTCTCGCCCGTCGAGGCGGTCCCGCTGATCGCGCCGGTCCCGCTGCTGATCGTGCACGGCGACCGGGACGCGTACTTCCCGCTCGACCACCCGCGCACGCTGGCCGCCGCCGGCGGCGGCGCGGCGGAGCTCTGGCTGGAGCGGGGGATGGGCCACGCCGAGAACGCGGCGGACGAGGAGCTGCTCGCCCGGCTGGGGGACTGGCTCACGCGCCGATAGCCCATCATGGGGGGCGGCGCGCACACGAACGAAGGGAGCGCCGCTATGGCAGCGGGAACCATCCGCTACTGGGCCGCGGCCAAGGCCGCCGCCGGTGTCGCCGAGGAGCCGTACACCGCCGAGACCCTGGCGGAGGCCCTGGACGCGGCCCGCGAGAAGCACCCGGGCGAGCTCGTCCGGGTCCTGATGCGGTGCTCGTTCCTGATCGACGGCGACCCCGTCGGCACCCGGAGCCATGAGACCGTACGGCTTGCCGAGGGCGGCACGGTCGAGGTGCTCCCCCCGTTCGCAGGAGGGTGAACCCCACAGCATGAGCAACGACCAGCAGTACGACCCGTACGCGAACGGGCACGGGCAGCAGGGCCATGGGCACCAGGGCCACGGGCAGCAGGGCCACGACGTCACGCAGACGTGGGAGGGCCAGACCTGGGACACGCAGTTCCAGCCCGCGGTCCAGCAGCCGCAGCAGCCGCAGCCCGTGACGTACGAGGCGCCGTACCAGGATCCGTACGCGCAGCCCGCCTACGAGCCCGCTTACGAGCCCGCCTACGACAACACGGCGTACCTGGCGCCGCAGGGCGCCGTGGCGTACGAGCAGCAGCCGTACGCGGCGGCCCAGGCGGCTGCTCCCGTGGCACCCGCGCCTCCCGTGGCGTACGACACGCCCGTACCGGCGGCGTACGCGCCGGAGCCCGTGGCCGAGGCGGCGCCCGCCGCCGGCTACTCGTCGCCGACCACCTCCGGGAACACCCGGATCACCGACGCCCAGCGCGCGCGTGCCGAAGGCCGCTCGCCCGTGATCGAGCCCGGGCTCCAGCCGGCGGCCCTGACCGCCGTCCTCGGCCTGCTGCTCGCCGGCGGCGCCGCGATCGGCCCGTACGGGCTCCTCGTCCCGCTCGTCCTGCTCCAGGGCCTCACCGCCGCCGGCTGGTTCCGGCTCAACGGCATGTGGCCCGCCCGGCAGGGCATCGCCCTCGCCTTCGCCGGCGGTCTCGTCGCCGACGCCGCCCTGCTCGCCACCGGCCGGGAGCACGCGGCCGCCGCGATCCTGGGCACGCTCGGCGTCTGGGTCCTGCTCTGCCTCGTCCTCCAGCTCCGCAGCCACGCCGACCCGGACGAGCGCATGTACGGCCTGATGGCCGGCATCGCCTCGGCCGCGCTGACGGTCGTCGCCGCCGGGCACCTCGGCGCCGCGCCCGACGCGGTCGTCGTCGGCGGGATCGCGGTCGCCGCGACCGTCGTCGCCCGGGCGCTCCCGCTGCCCGGCCCGGTCTCCCTGATCGTCGCGCTCCTCGCGGGCGCGGGCGCCGGGATCGCCGCCGGCGGGCTGAACGACCTGGGCTCCTCCGGGGCGCTGGTCGGTCTCGCGGCCGGGGTCTGCGCGCTGGTCGGCCTGCGGGTGGCCAGCTACGACTACCCGTCGCGCTTCGTCCACATGACCGCGGGGATCGCGCTGCCGCTGACGGCCGCCGCGCCCGCCGTCTACCTGCTGGGCCGCGCCCTGGCCTGATCCGGGCCGGCAGCGGCACGGGAACCAACCGGCCCCTCGACACGTCGATCTTCGTGTCGGGGGGCCGAACGCTTAGTCGAACGCTTATCTGTCTATCGGGGGGACGCACAGCCCATGCGAGCACTGCGGATTCTGTTGATCGTGGCCGTCGTGCTGGGCGGGGTGCTCGTCGGGATCGACCGGCTCGCCGTGGCGTACGCCGAGTCGGAGGCGGCGAGCCGGGTGAATCTCTCGGGGGCGCGCAGCAAGTCGATCGAGATCGACATCAAGGGCTTCCCCTTCCTCACCCAGGTCGCGGACAAGCGGTTCGACGAGGTCGACGTGGTGGCGAAGGACGTCGAGGCGACGGCCGGCAGCCGGAAGATCAACATCGCCGAACTGACGGCCTCGCTCCGGGACGTGACGGTCACCGGCGACTGGTCGGGCGCGCGGGCGGGCTCGGCGTCCGGCACCGCCCTCATCTCGTACGCGGACCTCACGGCCGCCGCCGACCGCGAGGCCACCGTCGCCTACGGCGGCGACGGGAAGGTGAAGGTCACCGGGGGGATCGAGGTCATGGGCCGCAAGCTGACCCGTTCGGTCCTGTCGACCGTGACCGTCGTGAACGGCGACACCATCAAGGTCCGCGCGGACGAGGTGCCGGGCGAGGGCATTCCCGGCGTCGAGGGCCTGGTCCGCGAGCGGACCGACTTCCAGCGGCCGATCGGGCTGATCGCCGGGATGAAGGTGGAGAAGGTCGAGGCCAGGCCGGACGGCCTCGCCGTCGCGGTGTCGGGCAAGGACATCGCCCTGGCGGGCTGAGCCCCCTGGGAGGGGCCTCAGTGGGGCTCCGGGAGCGCCTTGAGCGGCCCCCGGGAGCGCCTTGAGCGGCCCCCGGGAGGGCCCTGAGCGGCCCCCGGGAGGCCTTGAGCGGGCCCTTCGCCACCCCTCTGATCACATGGTGAGACACCACCGTCCGATCCGCAGAAAGCGAACCGGACACCTCTGTGCGGAGGCGTCCGGAGTCGACCCCTGCGGTGATCGCGTCTCGCATCTCGGACGATCGCGTCTCAAAATACGACACACCGGTGACACGGCCGCCTGTCCGTCCCTACGATCGAGGGCATGAAGCGACAGGCGGATCTCACGAAGCGGCGGGCAGTAGACCTGTGCCGCGTCGCCGCCATGCTCTGTCGCTCAGTCTGAGCGGGACCACCGACTCCCGTATTCCTTCAGGCCCTTCGACCGCGGTCGGGGCCGACCTGTGCAGCCGTACGCACGTCGTACGCCACGCGACGACGCGTACCGCATCACAAACCCGCACCAACCGCACCACACCGCCGCACACTGCCCCGGAGGAGAACAGCATGGCTCGCAGCGACGTCCTGGTCGACGCGGACTGGGTCGAGGCCAACCTCGACAACCCGCAGGTCGTCATCGTCGAGGTCGACGAGGACACCTCGGCCTACGAGAAGAACCACATCCGCAACGCCGTCCGGATCGACTGGACCCAGGACCTTCAGGACCCGGTCCGCCGCGACTTCATCGACCAGGAGGGCTTCGAGAAGCTCCTCTCGGCCAAGGGCATCGCGAACGACACCACGGTCGTCCTCTACGGCGGCAACAACAACTGGTTCGCCTCCTACGCCTACTGGTACTTCAAGCTCTACGGCCACCAGGACGTGAAGCTCCTCGACGGCGGCCGCAAGAAGTGGGAGCTCGACTCCCGCGACCTGGTCGACGGCTCCGCCGTGCCGGCCCGCCCGGCCACCGCGTACAAGGCCCAGGCCCAGGACTCCTCGATCCGCGCCTTCCGCGACGACGTCGTGGCCGCGATCGGCGCCCAGAACCTGGTCGACGTCCGGTCGCCCGACGAGTTCTCCGGCAAGCTGCTCGCCCCGGCGCACCTCCCGCAGGAGCAGTCGCAGCGCCCCGGCCACGTGCCGAGCGCCCGCAACATCCCGTGGTCGAAGAACGCCAACGACGACGGCACCTTCAAGTCGGACGCCGAGCTCAAGGCCCTCTACGAGGACGAGCAGGTCGATCTGGCGAAGGACACCATCGCGTACTGCCGCATCGGTGAGCGCTCCGCGCTCACGTGGTTCGTCCTGCACGAGCTGCTCGAGGTCACGAACGTCAAGAACTACGACGGCTCGTGGACCGAGTACGGCTCCCTCGTCGGCGTGCCGATCGAGCTCGGCGCCAACAAGTAAGCCTCCGGACCTCCCCTTCTCCGGACCCCTCGACCGTAAGGACAGAACACCATGTGTGGAGCGCAGCCCGGCGGCCCCGACGCCTCGACGATCAAGCCCGGTGAGACCACCATCCAGGGCTTCGTGACCAAGGACGGCGAGCCCGTCACCGGTTACGTCCGCCTCCTGGACTCGACCGGCGAGTTCACGGCCGAGGTCCCGACCTCCGCCACCGGACAGTTCCGTTTCTACGCGGCCGAGGGCACCTGGACCGTCCGCGCCCTGGTCCCGGGCGGCACCGCCGACCGCCAGGTCGTGGCGCAGAAGGGTGGCCTCGCAGAGGTCGCCATCGCGGTCTGATTCTCTGACGCGCCCCTCGCACCGCTCGGCGCCGGGGGCGCCTCACAGGCTTCGAGCCGCTGCGTCGGCCTCCGGCCGCCGGAGTCCGGCTCAGCGCGAAGCCTCGTATACCGGCCGGAGGGCCGTGCCTCCTGGGGGGTTGGACGCCATTTCCAGGACTTGAGGCACGGCCCTCCGGTCATCTTTCCGTCCGCACCCCTCGTGCCGCTCGGCGCCGGTGACGGCCGGCCCGCTCGGACGTACGCTGAAGAGGTGTACGCACGCCGTCGCCACGTCTATTTCTGGATGATGGGCGCCTGCCTGGTGCTTTTCGTGGGCGCCTGGGCCGTCGTGCGGCTGTTTTCGATGCCGGTGGCGATCGGGATGTGCGTCGTCGCCATGGTCATCCCCCCGTTCGCCGCGATGGTCGCGAACCGCCGGGGCCCGGAGGACCGCTGGTGGGACGACCCTTCGGGGGACCCGAAGTCGGACGAGTGGTGGGACGAACTCGACGGCAAGAAGCGCCACCGCGAGCGCTGAGTACTCGCCTGCGGAATCAGTAGACGAGGGCCTGGGTCTCGTCCGCCATGGCCTCCTGGACGAAGACCTGCGCGCCCGCGATGCGGATGCCGTCCAGGACGTCCTTCTCCGTGATCTCGCGGCGGGTCGCGCACTGCGTGCAGAGCGTCACGCGGCCGGCCGCCAGGACCGAGTCGATCAGGTCCGGCAGGGGCGCGGCGTGCGGCAGTTCGAACTCGGCGGCGCGGCCCGGGAGGGCGAACCACGAGGACTCGCCGGTCAGCCAGAGCGAGACCTCGACTCCGCTGGCGACGGCGACGGCGGCCACCGTGAAGGCCTGGGAGCAGCGTTCGGGGGCGTCGGCCCCTGCGGTCACCTTGATCACGAGCTTCTTCGCCATATGCCGAACTGTAATGCGCGGCACGGCAACCCCCTGCGGCTCTCGCGTGTCAGTTGGGTGCGCGGGTTACGGAATCCGCCATTCAGGTCTCGTGGGGGGACTGTTGAACAACGAAGAAATCATCCCTGATCAGGGAATAGTGCCGCCGTCCGAGGTCGTACGACCGCGCCGCCGTGCCCTCCGTACGGTCGGGCTCGTCGCCGTCGCCGCCGTCCTCGGCCTCGTCGGCGGCACGGCGGTCGGATACGGCGTCCAGGCTCAGCGCGAACCGGCGCCGCTCCCGCCGCTGAACCAGCCGGCCCTCGCCTATCCCAAGCCTCTCCCGAAGGGGCAGGCGCCGGATCCGCTCCCTGCTTCGGAGGACCGTCAGGCCAAGGCGCAGGGCGACCTGCGGAAGCTGTTGGTCCCGAAGCCCGCGGGCGCGAAGAAGGACGAGTTCGGAGACCGCGACGGCTGGATGTCGGTCCGCGAGTACGCCTCCGACTTCGAGCGGGCCGGGGAGGCGCTGAGCTACCAGCTGGAGCTGGGCATCCGGCGCGTCGCGGTCACGTCCTGGAAGACGGGCGAGAAGCGGCTGAGCCAGGTCCGCCTGATCCAGTACCGCCCCGGCGACGAACTCGGCGCGCAGGATCACGTCGAGGACCAGCAGGGCTACATGACCGAAGACGAGTACGCGGAGGACGAGGGCGAGGCCCTCAAGGGCTCCGGCGACGGGCGCTACTACGTCTTCCCCGTGCGGCGGGAGGCCGGCTACCTCGACTTCTACGAGGCCAGGGCCTACTTCCACCGCGGCGACATCGCGGTCGAGATCTTCATCTTCGACACGAAGAAGATCGCGGAGAAGGACATCCGTTCGCTGGCCGAGCGACAGCTGGGGCGCCTGTGACTGAGGACCGGAACGACGTGAACGCACCCATCGAAACCATCGCGCCCGCTCCACTCGGTGAAGCCGCCGCCGAGGCCCCGCGGCAGCCGAAGCGCGGCGTGCGCCGCACCCTGCTCGGGGTCGTCCTGCCCGCCGTACTGGTCCTCGGCGCGGCGGGCGGCGGCGTGACGTACACCGCCGTCACCGTCTCCTCCGCCGACCGCACCGCGCCGACGGAGGTGTGGGGTCCGGCGGATTCGACCGCGAGCGACACGGACCCGGCCGCCGAGTCCGCCGCGCGCGGCAAGGCGGACACGCCGCTGAGCAAGCTGCTGCTGCCCGTGCCTCCCGGGTACGAGCTCGGCCCCGACCACGAGCTGTTCGGGAACGACGGCGAGCTGGGCGAGGCGGAGGCCGTCGCGCAGATGAAGCAGGAGGGCGAAGGCCTCTCCGGCAAGAAGCGGCGCGCGTACGAGAAGGACGTCGACCGGCTCGGCATCCAGGGCATCGCGGTCCGCTCCTTCGCGGACCTGAGCGACGCCGCCGTCGTCTCCGTCCAGATCACGCGGATGAAGGACAAGAGGCGGATCAAGGACAGCTTCCGGCTCCGCAAGGAGGTCCTGGAGTTCCTGGAGTTCCCGAAGGGGCCCAAGGTGAAGGACCACCGGAACGCCGCCTGCTACCTCATGCCCGAGGACAAGACGCTGAAGAAGAAGGAACGGGAGGAGCAGCTCGACGGCATGGTCTGCGTCGCCTACGACTCCGAGGTCATGGTCTCGGTCACGGCGGCGGGAGCCAAGCCGTTCGACCGGGAGGCCGTGGCGGACCTGCTCAAGCAGCAGCTCGACCACATCGAGTCCCCGGGGGAGTACGTATGACCGAGCAGACCCAGACCCAGACCCAGACCCAGACCGAGCCGCAGACCGAGCCCCAGACCGAGCCGCAGGCCGAGGCCCAAGCGCAGGTCGAGGCCCAGGCCCAGGTCGAGCCCCGGATCCCCGCGCCGTCCGTGCCTCAGACCGAAGCCGTACCGGCACCCGAAGGCGCACCCGCCCCCGCGCCGAAGAAGTCCCGGCGGCCGCTGCTCGCGGCCATCGCCCGCTGGACCGTCGCGGTGCTCGTGTGCGGCGGCGTCGGTGCCGGTACGGCCCTGGGGCTGACGTCCATGGAGCGCGACGAGGTGCCCGGTCTCGCGACCGAGTCCGACGGCCGCTGGACCTACCCCAGGATCGCTCTGCCGGCGCTGCCCGAGGGGGTCCCGCGTCCGTACTCCGACGGGAACGGCGGCGAGGTCCACCACGCCGACCTCCGCAAGCTCGTGCTGCCCGCCCCGGAGGGCGCCACGGTCGACCCCCGCCTGAACGGGGGCTGGATCGGCCTCGACACCTACCTCGCGCACTTCCACGCCGACGACCGGGTCGCGGTGAAGGAGGCCCTGGCCGACTCCGCCCTGCGGCACATCGCCGCCCGCGGCTGGACGACGCCGGACGGCACGACGACCCGGGTGTACCTGATGCGGTTCACGTCGGTCGCCTTCGCGGAGGCGTTCAAGGACGACGTCCTGGACACGGGCGTACGCGGCAGCAGGCTCCCGGCCGGCGTCGACGGCGAGACGGCGGACACCCTGCTGAAGGACGTCCGGGTGCCCTCCCTCTCCCTGTACGCCTTCGACGAGCGGAAGCCGTACGGACCCGAGCAGACCCGGTGGGCGTACATCCAGGCCGGCGACACCCTCGGGCTGGTCACCCAGACCCGTAAGGGCGAGGCGCTCGCCGTGCCCTTCCAGCAGACCGTCGCCCTCCAGGCGCAGCTGCTCGGCTGATCGCCACCGTGTGTCGCTAGACCCACCTCACAGAGTGGGCCGGGCCCCCGCCCACTAAGCTGGGGTCCGGCCCGTTCCGCCTTCACCGCTCAGCCGAGGAGCACTCTGTGATCATTTTCTTCGAAGTTCTGCTGGTCCTCGTCGCTGTCGGCGTGCTCGCCTTCACCGGACTGGCTGTGAAGAAGCTGTACCAGGGCCAGCGCTAACCCACCTCTAGAGAACGCCAGAGCTGCTCATGATCGAGATCCCGTCCGACCTCAATCCGGACCTCGTCCCCCTCGCGTTCCTGCTCGGTACGTGGGAGGGCGCGGGTGTCTCCGACTTCCCCGGCGCCGAGAAGTGCAACTTCGGCCAGTCCGTGACGTTCAGCCACGACGGCCGGGACTTCGTCGAGTACCACTCGCACTCCTGGGTCCTCGACAAGGACGGCAACAAGGTCCGTCCGCTGGAGAGCGAGAGCGGCTACTGGCGCATCGACAAGGACCGCAAGGTCGAGGTCGTCATGGTCCGCGACGAGGGCATCGTCGAGATCTGGTACGGCGAGCTCGCCGACCAGAAGCCGCAGATCGACCTCGCGACGGACGCCGTCGCCCGCACGGCCGCCTCGGGCCCGTACAGCGGCGGCAAGCGTCTCTACGGCTACGTCAAGAGCGACCTCATGTGGGTCGGCGAGAAGGCGACCCCCGAGGTCCCGCTCCGCCCCTACATGTCGGCGCACCTGAAGAAGGTCGTGACGCCCGAGGAGGTCGCGGAGATGGCCCGCAACCTCGGCGACCTGCCGGACGACGGCATCGCCTTCTTCCGCTAGACACCTGGGGGTGGCGCGCCGCGCCCTCCTACACTGGAGGGCGTGGTGACCACCGACTGGAAGAGTGACCTGCGGCAGCGCGGCTATCGGCTGACGCCGCAGCGGCAGCTTGTCCTGGAGGCCGTCGACGCGCTGGAGCACGCGACGCCCGACGAGATCCTGGTCGAGGTCCGCAGGACCGCGTCCGGCGTGAACATCTCCACCGTGTACCGGACCCTGGAGCTCCTGGAGGAGCTCGGGCTCGTGAGTCACGCGCATCTGGGGCACGGGGCACCGACGTACCACCTCGCCGACCGGCACCACCATCTGCATCTGGTGTGCCGGGACTGCGCGGAGGTCATCGAGGCGGACGTCGAGGTGGCCGCCGAGTTCACCGGGAAGCTCCGCGAGACCTTCGGCTTCGAGACGGACATGAAGCACTTCGCCATCTTCGGGCGGTGTGCGGAGTGCACCAGGAAGGCCGCGGACGCCGAGTCGTAGGCTTTCCCTTATGAAGAGCCCTCTGCTGTCCCTGCCCGGCGCCGTCGCCGCCGAAGGCCGCGACGAAGGCGTCGCCGCCCACTACGGCGACCTGTTCCGCGAGCAGCGCTCCCTCGCCGACGGCTCCGGTTTCGTCGACCTCTCCCACCGCGGTGTCGTCGCCGTCACCGGTGACGACCGGCTGAGCTGGCTGCACCTGCTCGTCACCCAGCACATGACCGACCTGCCGCCCGGGCAGGCGACCGAGGCGCTCGTCCTCTCCGCGAACGGGCACATCGAGCACGCCCTCTACCTCGTCGACGACGGCGAGACGCTCTGGGCGCACGTCGAGCCGGGGACGCGGGCGGAGCTCGTCGCGTACCTGGAGTCGATGAAGTTCTTCTACCGGGTGGAGGTCGCCGACCGCACGGACGACATCGCCATGGTCCACCTCCCCGCCGGCTCCATCGCCGCGGTCCCCGAGGGGGCCGTCGTGCGGGAGACCTCGTACGGTCGCGATCTGTTCCTGCCCCGCGCCGAGCTGGAGGCCTTCGCCGCCTCGCACGGTCCGGCCGCCGGGATCCTCGCGTACGAGGCGCTGCGCGTCGAGGCGCACCGGCCGCGGCTCGGCTTCGAGACCGACCACCGGACCATTCCGCACGAGGTCGGCCTCATCGGCAGCGCCGTCCACCTGCAGAAGGGCTGCTACCGGGGGCAGGAGACCGTCGCCCGCGTGCAGAACCTGGGGAAGCCGCCGCGCCGTCTGGTCTTCCTGCACCTGGACGGCAGCGAGGTGCTGCTGCCCGGGCACGGTGCGCCGATCCGGCTGGCCGCCGACGGCGAGGAGGGCCGGCAGCTCGGCTTCGTGACGAGCGCCGTCCGCCACTACGAGCTGGGGCCGATCGCCCTCGCCCTGGTGAAGCGGAACGTCCCGGTGGACGCGCCGCTGCTCGTCGGGAACACGGCGGCCGCGCAGGAGACGGTCGTCGAGCCGTAGAGCCGTAGAGCTGTAGCCGCTGGGACTTACACGTCCAGGAGGACCGTGAACGGGCCGTGGTTCGTGAGCGAGACGCGCATGTCCGCTCCGAAGCGGCCCGTTTCCACGCGCGCGCCCAGGTTCCGCAGCTGCGCGACGACCTCGTCGACGAGGGGCTCGGCGACCGGGCCGGGCGCGGCGGCGTTCCAGGTGGGGCGGCGGCCCTTGCGGGCGTCTCCGTAGAGGGTGAACTGAGAGATCACCAGGAGCGGCGCGTTCACGTCGGAACAGGACTTCTCGCCGTCGAGCACCCGGACGGACCAGAGCTTTCTGGCCAATTGGGCCGCCTTCTCCGGGGTGTCGTCGTGGGTGACCCCGACCAGGACGCACAGCCCCTCGCCGACGATCTCTCCGACGGTCTCCCCTGCGACGACGACGCTCGCGCCGTCCACTCTCTGCACCACAGCTCGCATGCCTCCCAACGTACCGGCCGGGAATCGCGGGGGGCCGAACGGGTGCAGAGCGCCTGCACGTGCACGGGTGGGAGTGGCACGATGCCTGTCAGGCGGTGCGGCTCCGCACCGGTCGAGGGGACGATTCTCATGAGTGCACCTGGCACCGGGCCGACGCCGTCCGGCCCCGTACCGCTGTTCCGCGCCGGAAGCGCGGGGGGAGGTGTGGGACGAAGCGTGAGCGGAGGCCTGGGCGGAAGCCCGATCGGCCGTCCGCCCGTGCAGCGGACCACCGAGCCAGCCCTGGCGGACCGGACGCAGCCGGACCTCGGCGCGCTGCGGCTGCCCGAGCTGCGCGCGCTGCGCCGGGAGGCGCAGAGCGACGAGGCCGACCTGAGCTACGTACGCCGCATGCTCCAGGGCCGGATCGACATCCTGCGGGCCGAGCTGGCGCGGCGGACCGACCCGGAGGCCCCGGTCCTCGACCGGCTCTCCGAGATCCTCGCCGACGCGCCCTCGCGGCACCGGACCTCGGCGCGGCACGTGACGCTGTCGACTCCGCGCGGCGAGGAGTACCGGCGACTGGCGTCCGAGATGCTGTCGGAGGTCGAGCTGTCGGACCTGACGGCCCGTACGGACGAGGAGCTGCACACGGCGATGGGGCGGCTCGCGGGGTACGAGCAGCAGATCTCGCGCCGGCGGCAGCACCTCCAGCGGACCGCCGACGACTGCAGCGGGGAGATCGCCCGCCGCTACCGGGAGGGCGAGGCACAGGTCGACGACCTGCTGGCCTGACGCGAGGGCGGGTACCCGGGGGGGGTGGCAGCCGGGCCGGCGAAACCCGGGTGCGAAACCCGGGTGCAGGTCCGGCTCGGCGCTGCGTAGGGTCGGGGGATGAGTGTCGACGTGCGCGCCGTGACGGAGTCCGACTTCCCCGGCTGGCTCCGTGCCCTGCTGACGGGGTTCCTCCGACCGCCCCACACCCCCGACGGGCTGGTCGCCGACCGGCTGGCGAACGCGGACCTCGCACGCACGCTGGCCGGCTTCGACCGGGACCGGGTCGTCGCCACCCTCCGGTCGTTCCGGCAGGAGGTCAGCACGGTCGGCGGGGGCAGTCTCACCGCCGACGCCATCACCCAGGTCACCGTCTCCCCGACGCACCGGCGTCAGGGGCTGCTGTCCCGCATGATGGGCGCCGACCTCGCCGCCGCGAAGGAGCGGGGCGACGCGATCGCCACGCTGATCGCCGCCGAGTACCCGATCTACGGCCGGTACGGCTTCGGCCCGGCGAGCTGGGCCACCGAGTGGAGCGTGGACATACCGCGGGCCGGGCTCGACCCGCGGCGCACCGGCCGTCCGGAGGACGGCGGACGGATCGAGCTGACCGACGGCGAGGAGATCCGCAAGATCGGTCCCGAGCTGCACCGCCGGCTCGCCGGGGTCCGCGCCGGGGTCACCGACCGCACCACGCGCGGCTGGGAGGTCGGCACCGGTCTCGGGTACCAGGTCGACCCGTGGAAGGAGCCCTTCTACGCCGTCCACCGCTCCGCTTCCGGTGAGGTGGAGGGGTTCGTCGCCTACTCCGCCGACGACAAGTGGGACGACACCAAGCAGCCGGTGACCACGGCGTCCGTGCGGGACCTGATCGCCGTCACCCCGGCCGCCGAGCAGGCTCTCTGGCGGTACGTCTGCTCGATCGACTGGATCACCCGGATCCGCTCCGGCTTCCGGGCGCCCGACGACCTGCTGCCGCTGCTCCTGCCGGACCCGCGCGCGGCGAAGACGCTGGCGCACGTCGACATGCTGTGGGTCCGGGTCCTCGACGTCGTCCGGGTCCTGGAGGGCCGGACGTATCCGGTGGAGGGGAGCCTCGTCCTCGACCTGCGGGACGCGGACGATCTGGCGGGCGGGCGCTACCGCCTCGACGCCTCCCCGGCGGGCGCGGCCTGTGTCCGTACCACCGAATCCGCCGATCTCGCCCTCGACATCGCGGAGTTGGGGACGCTGGCGTTCGGTGGCGAGTCGGCGGTACGGCTCACCCGCCTCGGTCGCGTCGAGGAGCTCACGCCGGGTGCGAGCGCCCGCGCCGACCTGCTGTTCCGTACGCCGCTGCGGCCGTTCTCGCCCGACATCTTCTGAACCTTGATCCGCATCCGGATCTTCTGAATACGGACCTTCCGAATCCGGATCTTCTGAGAGGGACCCACTCATGACCTCGGACGCAGCGGAGCCGTCCGGGCTGCGCGAACGGAAGAAGGAGCGCACCCGGCAGGCCCTGTCGGACGCCGCCGTCGCGCTCTTCCTGGAGAAGGGCTTCGACGCGGTCTCGGTCGCGGAGGTGGCCGCCGCCGCCGAGGTGTCGAAGCCGACCCTCTTCCGTTACTTCCCGGCCAAGGAGGACCTCGTCCTCCACCGGTTCGCGGACCACGAGGACGAGGCCGCCCGGGTGGTGGCGGCGGGGCGCCGCGCAGGCGCCGCGCCGCTCGACGCGCTGTACGCGCACCTGCTCGACGGGCTCGACCGGGAGGACCCGGTGACGGGTCTCTGCGATCACCCGGCCGTGCTCGCCTACCACCGGCTCCTGTACGGCACGCCCTCTCTGGTCGCCCGGCTCCACGCGTACCGGGCGCGGTCGGAGGCGGCCCTCGCGGAGGCGCTCGGCGGCGATCCGCTGGACGCGCGGGTCGCGGCCGGGCAGATCGTGGCCGTGCTGCGGGTCCTCGCCGAGGAGAACACGGCCCGGATCGCGGGCGGTGAGACGGCCGGGGAGGTGGCGGCGGACGCGGTGGCGGCGGCGGGGCGGGCGTTCCGGGCGCTGCGGGACGGTCTTCCGTACTGAGTCTTTTCGTGGACGAGTAAAAAACGTTACCCGGTAACGTTTTCCGTTAGTCTTGTCGGAATGACGTCACTGGACCCTGAGCTCGCCCGCGAACGCGCCCACCACGACGCCTGTCGTGCCGCCCTGACCCGGATGGCCGAGGACGTCGCCGAACAGGTCGTGACCGGCGAGGACGTCGCCGCGTCCGGCGCCGATGCCGAGGCCCTCGGCTTCCACCTCCGCAGTCGCTCCAAGGAGATGGGGGAACAGCCGCCGGGCCCGCTGTTCTTCGGCCGCCTCGACCGCGAGGACGGCCAGACCCATCACATCGGCCGCCGCCGGATCGCCGAGGACCCCGCCGCCCCGCCGCTCGTCGTCGACTGGC
The DNA here is from genome assembly GCF_042268445.1 of Streptomyces sp. NPDC056169. Classification (NCBI taxonomy): domain Bacteria; kingdom Bacillati; phylum Actinomycetota; class Actinomycetes; order Kitasatosporales; family Streptomycetaceae; genus Streptomyces; species Streptomyces sp. NPDC056169. The sequence continues at coordinate 53,278 of NZ_JBHJUO010000025.1, forward strand.
GCGCACCCGTCTCCCGCGCCTACTACCAGGCCGGCGCCCACGACCGGCAGGGCGTCCTGCGGCGCCGCCGCTTCGGCTGGGCCCCGCACAGCCGGGGCGCGACCGAGGACCTCACCGCCCTGGAGGACGAGCGTCTCGCGGACGGCGGGGCGCAGACCGTGAGCGCGCTCGTCGCCGGGGAGATCGAGCGGCCCCGGGTCGGCCCCATGCGGGACATCGCCGCCACCATCCAGCCCGACCAGGACGACCTCGTACGCTCCGACCCGGCCGCCTCGCTGTGCGTGCAGGGCGCGCCCGGCACCGGCAAGACCGCCGTGGGCCTGCACCGGGCCGCGTACCTCCTCTACAGCCATCCGCAGCGGATCCGCCGCTCCGGCCTCCTCGTCCTAGGCCCGCACCGCGCGTTCCTGTCGTACATCGCCGAGGTGCTGCCCTCGCTCGGCGAGACCGGCGTCCGCCAGGCCACCCTCGACGAGGAGCTCGCCCTGTACCCCGTCCGGGCCGAGGACGGGGAGGCGGCGGCCCTGGTCAAGCACGACGCCCGGATGGCGGGAGTGCTGCACCGCGCGCTGTACGGGAGGGTCGTCCCGGTCCCGCCGGGCGACCTCGCCGTCCCCGACGGCTCCTACCACTGGCGGGTGCCGGCCGCCGAGCTGGCCGCGATCGTCGAGGCGGTACGGGAGGAGGCGCCGCCCTACGCCACCGGGCGCGAGCGGGTCCGCGCCCGCGTCGTCCGGGCCCTCCAGCTCCGGGCCGAACGCCGGGCGGGGGCGGTGGGCGCGGCCTGGGCGCGGCGCGTGGAGCGGGCACGGGCGGTGACCGCGTTCCTCGACGCGTGCTGGCCGAGGACGACGCCGGAGGAGGTGCTCGCGGAGGTGCTGACGGATCCGGCGGGGGTCGCTTCGGTGGAGGGCGGGCTGACGGAAGATGAGGTGGCGGCGATTCGTTGGGTGCGGCCGCCCCGCTCGTACCGCTCGGCGCGGTGGACCGCCGCCGATCTCGTCCTCCTCGACGAGCTGGCGGGGCTGATCGAGCGTCCCGCGAGCTACGGTCACGTCGTCGTCGACGAGGCCCAGGACCTCTCGCCCATGCAGTGCCGGGCGATCGCCCGCCGTACCGCCTTCGGCTCGCTCACCGTCCTCGGGGACCTCGCCCAGGGCACCACCCCGTGGGCCGCCCGCGACTGGCGCGAGCAACTGGCCCATCTGGGCAGGGCCGAGGCGCCGGTGGTGCCGTTGACCCTCGGCTACCGCGTGCCGGCGGCGATCGTGGACCTCGCGAACCGGCTCCTGCCGCACCTGGGCACGGACGTGCCGGCGGGCCGGTCGGTCCGCACGGACGGCGAGGTGACGGTCCACCGGGCCATGGGGACCACGGGGACGACGGGGGCCATGGGGGTTGATCGGGCCGCTGACCTGCCGGTCGTGATCCGTGAGGCCGTGCGCGCCGGGCTCGCGGCGGAAGGCTCGGTGGGGGTGATCACCGCCGACGCCCTCGTCGGCCGGGTGGAGGAGGCGGTGCGCGGCTGCGGGGCGGGGGAGCGGGTGACCGTGCTGCCCGCGACGGCCGTCAAGGGCCTGGAGTTCGACCATGTCGTCGTGGTCGAACCGGCCGCGATCGTGGCGGCCGAGGCCCGCGGGGCGAACCGGCTGTACGTGGTGCTCACCCGTGCCGTGTCGCGGCTGGCACTGGTGCACGCGGAGGACCTTCCGGAGTGCCTGGCGCCGTAGCCGTAGCCGGTGCCCGCCTGGGAACGGAGCGGGACCCCGGCGCTCGCGAGCGCTTCGGGGTCCCGGCGGGCGGTCCGTTCGGACACGTCCGGTTCTGCGGCGAGTTCGGCGGCGGCGACGCGCGGCCTGGTCCGGAGGAAGAGCAGGGCGGCGACGAGGCGGTCGGCTCTCATGGCGCCGATGTCACCGTGCGGTGAGCACGGGCTCGGGCTTCTTCGGGGCTTCCGGCTGCTTCCGTGCGGGGCGCAGGACGGTGAAGGCGACGGCCAGGGCGGCGAGGACGAGCGCGGTGCCGACGGCGAAGGCCAGGTGGTAACCGCCGGTCAGGGCCTCGGTGGTGGGCCGGCCGGCCGCCGTGAGGGACTCGGTGCGGGAGGCGGCGAGGGTGGAGAGGACCGCGACGCCGAGGGCCATGCCGATCTGCTGGGTGGTGTTGAAGAGGCCGGAGGCCAGACCGGCGTCCTTCTCCTCGGCGCCCGACATGGCGAGCGAGGTGAGGGCGGGGAGCGCGAGGCCGAAGCCGGCGGCGAGCAGCATCACGGGCAGCAGGTCGGTGACGTAGTTCGCCTGGGCGGGGTCGCCGGGGAGGCGGGTCAGCAGGCCGAGGACGCCGACGAGCAGGAGGAGGCCGGTGAGCAGGATGGTCCGCTCGCCGAACCGGGCGATGAGGCGGGCCGAGACACCGAGGGAGACGGCGCCGATGACGGCGGCGGCGGGCAGCATCGCGAGGCCGGTCTCGGCGGCTCCGTAACCGAGGACCTTCTGCAGGTAGAGGGCGACGAGGATCTGGAAGGAGAAGAGCGCGGCGACCATCAGCATCTGGACCAGGTTGGCGCCGGAGACGCTGCGCGAGCGGAGGATCCGCAGGGGCATGAGCGGGTTGGCGGCCTTCGCCTGGCGGACGAGGAAGCCGGCCAGGAGGACGACGGCGAGGGCGCCGAAGCCGAGGGTGTGCGCCGAACCGGCGCCGTACTCCTCGATGGTGACGACGGCGTAGATCCCGGTCATCAGGCCGGAGGTGACGAGCAGCGCGCCGAGGACGTCCGCGCCGGCCTTCAGGCCGAGGCCCCGGTCGGCGGGGAGGGCCGGGAGGGCGAGGAGGAGGGCGGCGATGCCGATGGGGAGGTTGATGAAGAAGATCCAGTTCCAGGCGAGGGCGTCGGTGAGGACTCCGCCCAGGACCTGGCCGAGGGAGGCGCCGGCGGCGCCGGTGAAGCTGAACACGGCGATGGCCTTGGCGCGTTCGCGGGGTTCGGAGAAGAGGGTGACGAGGATGCCGAGGCTCACGGCGGCGGACATCGCGCTGCCGACGCCCTGGAGGAAGCGGGCGGCGATCAGGACCTCGGGGGAGGAGGCGGCGCCGGCGAGGAGGGAGGCGGCGGTGAAGAGGCCCGTACCGAGGAGGAACATCCGCTTGCGACCGATGAGGTCGCCGAGGCGGCCGGCGAGGAGGAGGAGCGAGCCGAACGCGATGAGGTAGGCGTTGACGACCCAGCTGAGGCCGACGGGGGTGAAGCCGAGGTCGCTCTGGATGGCGGGCATCGCGACGGTGACGATGCTGCCGTCGAGGACGGTCATCAGCATGCTCGTGGCGAGGACGCCGAGCGCGAGCTGGGGCGAGGGGGTGCGGGCGGGCGTGGGCATGGGGGTCACTCCTGTTCGGTGGAGGCAACAGGAGAGACATTAGCAGAAGGTTTTGTTGCAGACTATTTTTTACGGAACGACCTTTGGTTCTTATCCGCGCTGCCGTGCCCGACGGGCGGCCCTCGGGCCCTCGACGGGCGTCTCCAGGTGGCCGGTGACCAGGCGGTTCAGGGCGCGCAGCAGGATGGTGCGCTCGTCCTCGGGGAGGGAGGCGAGGGCCTTCTCGTGGACCCCGTCGACGATCTTCTGGCTCTCCTGGGCGACCTTCGCCCCCTCCTCGGTGACGGCGATGATCCGCGCGCGCCGGTCGGTGCTCGACGGCTGCCGCACGGCGAGGCTGGCCTTCTCCAGGGCGTCGACGGTCACCACCATCGTGGTCTTGTCCATGTCCCCGATCTCCGCGAGCTGCGCCTGTGTGCGCTCCTCCTCCAGGGCGTGGACGAGGACGCAGTGCATGCGAGGGGTGAGCCCGATCTCGCCGAGCTCGGCGCTCATGCGGGTGCGCAGGACGTGACTGGTGTGGTCGAGGAGGTAGGAGAGGTCGGGCTCGGTGCGGGTGGGCGCCATGGCTGTCATGCCTGCCAGGGTAACGAAAGTCGATCCGTCGCGGATTGTCTGGAAGTGGACGGGTTCTTGGCGGGGGGAGTGGTGCGGGGGCGATGCGGGGGTGGTGAGGCCCCGGGCACGATGGGGGCATGGCAGACATGAAGCCACCCCTGCTCTTCCTGGACGTGGACGGGCCGCTGATCCCGTTCGGCGCGCGGGACGGGGTGTACCCGACGTATCCGCCCGTCCCGCCCCCGTCCGTGAGCCCGCTCCTCGCACGGCTCGACCCGGCGCACGGGGCGCGGCTCGCGGCGCTCCCGTACGAGCTGGTGTGGGCGACGACCTGGGAGGAGGACGCCAACACCTGGGTCGCCCCGCGTCTCGGGCTGCCCGAGCTGCCCCTCGTACCGTGGCTCGACGGCCCCGAGCCGCCGGGTGTCCACTGGAAGCTGCCGGCGCTGGTGGCGTGGGCGGCGGGGCGGGCGTTCGCCTGGGTGGACGACGAGATCGGGGCCGGCGATCGGGCGTGGGCCGCCGCCCGGTGTCCCGGGCGGGCGCTTCTTCACCGGGTGGATCCCCGGCGCGGGCTCGGCGGCGCCGACTACGCGGCGCTCGCCGCCTGGGCGGGGTGAGGGGCGTTCGCCCTCACCCCGGGGGGCTCACACGCCGGTGGTGCCGTCGATGCGTTCGCGGAGGAGGTCGGCGTGGCCGTTGTGGCGGGCGTACTCCTCGATCATGTGGATGAGGACCCAGCGCAGGGAGACGGTTCCGCGCCAGGCGTCGTGGGCCGAGACGTCGAGGTCGGGGGCCTCCGCCGTGAACCGTTCGGCGAAGTCCACCGCCGCGCGCCAGGCGTCCCAGGCCGCCGCGACGGCCGCCGCGTCGGGGGTCGCGCCGTCGAAGTCCCCGTCCGGGTCGGCGGGGGAGGAGAAGAGCGGGGCCGCGTCGGCCTGGCCGGCGAGGAGCTCGCGGAACCAGTGCCGCTCGACGTCGGCGAGGTGCCGGACGAGGCCGAGGAGGGAGAGCGTGGACGGTTCGACGGCGCGGCGGGCCAGGTCGTCCGTGATGCCCGCGCACTTCAGCACCAGGGTCGCGCGCTGGTCCGCCAGGAACCCGACGAGCATCTGCCGCTCGTCCCCCGTCGCCGGCCGCGTGAAGCGGCGCGGCCCCGGGTGCGCCGCCTCTTCGAGGACGTCCGCGCGTCGCCTGGGGCCCGCCGCTTCCGGAGTGCGTATCTCAACTGTCATGTCGACCTTCCCCGTTGATCTCCCGGCATGCTGCCATGCGGGAGTCGGGAAGGGGTAGTCAGTTGGTGCGGGGCTGGGAGAAGCGGAGCATGTTGCCCGCCGGGTCACGGAAGGCGCAGTCGCGGACGCCGTACGGCTGGTCGACCGGCTCCTGCAGCACCTCGCCGCCCGCCGCCCGGACGTGCTCGAAGGTGGCGTCGACGTCGTCGGTGGAGAAGATCACGCCGCGCAGCATGCCCTTGGCCAGCAGTTCCGCCATGGCCTGGCGGTCGGCGGCGGAGGCGTTGGGGTCGGCGAGCGGCGGTTCGAGGACGATCTCCACGTCCGGCTGCGCGGGCGAACCGACGGTCACCCAGCGCATCCCCTCGAAGCCGACGTCGTTGCGGACCTCCAGGCCGAGGGCGTCGCGGTAGAAGGTGAGCGCCTTGTCGTGGTCGTCGACGGCGATGAAGCACTGAGAGAGTTTGACGTTCATGGCTCCGACGCTACGACGGGGCCCTGGAATCCGCTTCTCCGATCGTGACCGCTTCGGTCGGCCCGGTGCCCCTCTCCGTCAGCCGTTCCTGGACGGGCGCGTGAGGACCTTCGCCACGCACGCGGGGATCACGGCACCCGCCTCGTGCCGCCGGGCCCGGTACGCGCTCGGCGACTCGCCCACCAGCTCCGTGAAGCGCGAGCTGAACGACCCGAGCGAGGTACAGCCGACCGCGAAGCAGACCTCGGTCACGCTCAGGTCGCCCCGCCGCAGCAGCGCCTTCGCCCGCTCGACGCGCCGGGTCATCAGATAGCTGTACGGCGTCTCGCCGTAGGCGGCGCGGAAGCTGCGGGAGAAGTGCCCGGCCGACATCAGCGCGACCTTGGCCAGCGCCGGTACGTCGAGCGGCTGCGCGTAGTCGCGGTCCATCACGTCCCGCGCGCGCCGCAGCCGCACCAGGTCCTCCAGATTCACGCTTCCCAGCATCGCACGGCCCTCCGACACTCCTGCAAGCACCTGCTTGCAATAGTTAGCAAAGGCTGGCATGGTCGGGGCATGGCATCGCTCAACGTCGGCAATCTCGGTGAGTACCTCCGCGAGCAGCGGCGGACCGCGCAGTTGTCCCTGCGCCAGCTCGCCGACGCGGCCGGCGTGTCGAATCCGTATCTGAGCCAGATCGAGCGGGGGCTGCGGAAGCCCAGCGCGGAGGTGCTCCAGCAGGTCGCCAAGGCGCTGCGGATCTCCGCCGAGACGCTCTACGTGCGGGCCGGGATCCTCGACGAGAAGGAGCGGGAGGAGCTGGAGACGCGCGCTGTCGTCCTGGCCGATCCCTCGATCAACGAGCGGCAGAAGCAGGTGCTGCTCCAGATCTACGACTCGTTCCGCAAGGAGAACGCCGCCGAGAACGCCGCCAAGGCCGCCGCCGAGGCTGCCGAGGCCGCCGAGGCCGCTGACGAGGCCGCTGCGGCAACCGAAGCCGCCGCGCCCGCCGCATCCGATGCCGAATCGCCTTCGAGCTAGTACACGTCACACCGGGAGGACCACCAGCATGCCCATCATCGACGAACTGCGTACCCCTCTCTTCTTCGCCGCCGGCACCGCCGACCTCGTCGCGCAGCAGGCCAAGAAGGTCCCCGGCCTGATCGAGCAGCTCGCCGCCGAGGCGCCCGCCCGGATCGAGGCCGTGCGGAAGACCGACCCGAAGGCCGTCCAGGAGAAGGTGACCGCGCAGGCCAAGGAGGCCCAGGTCACCGTGCAGTCGAAGTTCGCCGAGGTCGTCGGCGTGCTCGACACGGACCTGAAGAAGCTCGGTGAGACCGCCCAGGACTTCGCCCTGCGCGGTGTCGGCGTCGCCGCCGAGTACGCCGTGAAGGCGCGCGAGAAGTACGAGGAGGTCGCCGCCCACGGCGAGGAGGCCGTCAAGGCCTGGCGTGGCGAGGCCGCCGACGAGATCGTCGAGATCGCCGTCGTGGTCGAGCCGGAGTCGGCGTCGGACGTGGCGCCGGAGGCTTCGGAGGAGCCGGTCGCCGCATCCGGGCCCGTCGCCGAAGCCCCGGCCGAGAAGGCGTTCGCCAAGAAGCCCACTGCCCGAAAGGCGCCCGCCAAGAAGGCGACCGTTGCCGCCGAGCAGGAGTAGAAGCGCGGGAGCAGAGGAAGTAGGAGTAGAAGAGCCGGAGCTGGAGCAGGCGCCGGGTCGGGCACCAATACGGGTACTCGGTGCGTTGTAACGGGTACCTTGACCGCGAGGCGCTTTCTCCACATCACCACTAGGCGGTGCTCAGCATGTTGCGCGCGGGATTCGACTCCCTTCTTTCCCTGGTGCTCTTCCTGGTCTTCACCGGCTTCGCCGTCGCCGCGCTCGTCTTCGCCGCCATGGCGCGCGAGGACGCCTACCGCGCCGCCGAGAAGCAGACGAAGAAGTTCTGGCTGATCATCCTGGGCATCAACCTCGCCCTGAACCTGCTGCTGCCGATGCTGTTCCTGCAGATCGCCGGGCTGATCGCCGCCATCGTCTTCATGGTGGACGTGCGCCCCGCGCTCGCGCAGGTCTCCGGCGGAGGCCGGGGCCGCCGTGGCGGTGGCTCCAGCAGCGACGGACCGTACGGCCCCTACAACGGCGGCCGCTAGCGGGACGAGTACGGCAGCGGGAACAAGAGCAGCGAGAACAAGAGCAGCGAGAACAAGAACGAGTACGGCAACGACACGGCCAGGGCCTGGGGGCTAACCCCGGGCCCTGTCCCGTTCCAGCGCCAGGACGGCGACGTCGTCCGTCAGCTCGCCGCCGTTCAGCGCCCGCACCTCCGTCACCGCCGCCTCCAGGAGCTCCTCGCCCCGCAGGCCCTCGGCCAGCTGCCGGTTGATCATCTGGACCATCCCGTCCTGGCCGAGCCGCGGCGAGCCGGGGCCGGCCGAGCGGCCCTCGATCAGGCCGTCCGTGTACATGAGCAGGCTCCACGCCCCGCCCAGTTCCACCTGGCGGCGCGGCCAGCGGGCGCGCGGCAGCAGCCCCAGGGCCGGGCCGCCGTCCTCGTACGGAAGGAGCCGGGCCGCCCGCCCCTGCCGGGCGATCAGCGGTGACGGGTGGCCGGCGAGGCAGAGGCCCGCCCGGCGTCCGTCGGGCGCGATGTCGACGGTGCAGAGGGTCGCGAAGATCTCGTCGCTCTCCCGCTCGTGCTCCAGGACCTGCTGCATCGTCGAGAGCAGCTCGTCCCCGCACAGCCCCGCGAAGGTCAGCGCCCGCCAGGCGATCCGCAGCTCGACCCCGAGGGCCGCCTCGTCGGGGCCGTGCCCGCAGACGTCGCCGATCATGGCGTGGACCGTGCCGTCGGGCGTGCGCACGACGTCGTAGAAGTCGCCGCCGAGCAGCGCGCGGGAGCGGCCTGGCCGGTAGTGGGCCGCGAACCGCAGGTCGGAGCCCTCCAGGAGGGGGGTCGGGAGCAGCCCGCGCTCCAGGCGGGCGTTCTCCTGGGCCCGCAGCCGGGACTCGGCCAGCTTCACCTGGACGGCGTCGGCGCGCTTGCGTTCGACCGCGTACCGGATGGCGCGGCTGAGCAGCCGCCCGTCGAGCTCCTCGCGGAAGAGGTGGTCCTGGGCCCCGACCCGTACCGCCTCGGCCGCGAGCTCCGCGTCCGCCGAGGCCGCGAGCGCGAGGACGGCGTGGCGCGGGGCGAGGCGCAGGATGTGGCGGAGCGGGGCGAGGGGGTCGTCCCCGGCGGCCGCGCGGGGGCCGGGCAGGGAGAGGTCGACGAGGACGCAGTGGACGTCGTCGGTGAGGAGCCGCTCGGCCTCGGTGAGGTTGCGGGCGGTCCGGATGCGTACGCGGGTGCCGGCGGCGTCCGCCGCGTCGAGCAGTTCGGGCACGGCGAGGGCACCCGCCGGGTCGTCCTCGACGACCAGGAGGGTGAGATCGGTGCGATCGCGGTCGGTTCCTGTGCCTGTGCCAGTCATAACGGTGGCGTCCATAGCGGTGGCGTCGCCGGTTCCCGCGGCAGCAGAGTCGTTTCTCTGGCGGGGTACGGATACGGGCATCGGTCCGGAGCTTCCTTCCCTCCCCCCGAGGGTGCGCAGGGCGCCGGGTGGCGCCCCGCCCGTCCCGGACCCTAGCGGTAGGTCGGTGCGCAGCGGAATGGTGATCAGTCCGCGAGTGGTCGCGGGGGGCTTGGCATATGCCGCGGAAGGGGAGGTAGTTGTCGCGGGAAGGGCCGCGGGCGGTCGGGGGAGAGGCCCGGAGGCAATGAGAAAGGTCACGCCGGGCGGGGGATCTCCGTCAGGTCGGGCGGATGATTCCGGTCACAGGGAGGCGCGGAATCCCGCCACGCCGGAGGAGATGGCCGCCCCCGGCGGGCTGCTGCCTCGACCGCTCTTCCGCGCCGGCGCCCCGATGCCCGTGCTGCCCGATGCCCGTGCTGCCCGGTACCCCGTGCGCCCCGATGCCGCCCGGCGCCCCGCGCCGCCCGTCACCCCGGTCGCACGACTCCCAGGATCTCCATCGAGCCCGCTCCCGCGATCGTCACGTTCCGGCCGGGGCGCGGCGCGTGGACGATCGCGCCCTTGCCGATGTACATCCCGATGTGGCTCGCGTCCTTGAAGTAGACGATCAGGTCGCCGGGCCGCATGTCCTTGATGTCCACGCGCGGCAGCAGCCGCCACTGCTCCTGCGAGGTGCGCGGGATCGGGAGGCCGGCCTTGCCCCAGGCGAGCTGCGTGAGGCCGGAGCAGTCGAACGAGGACGGCCCTTCCGCTCCCCACTCGTACGGCTTGCCGACCTGCGCCGTCGCGAACTCGACCGCCTTCTTGCCCTGCGAGGTCGCCCCGGTCGTGAGGTCGCCGAGGATGCCGGTGTCGAGCCAGGTCGTCTGGGCCCGGTACTGCGCCTGCTCCTCAAGGCGGCGCAGCCGCTCCCGCTCCTCCGCGGCGAGTGCGGACTCCAGCTTCTTGGCCGCGGCGATCTTGTCGTTGATCTCCTTCTTCGCCTGGGCCTGCTTGACCCGGTGGGCCTCCAGCTTGGTCCAGTTGTCGCCGGCGTCCTTCGCGTAGACGCCCAACTCGGCCTGGGCACGGGTCATCTCGCCGAGGAGGTCCGTGGTGGCCTTCGCCCCGGCCTTGAGCCGGCCCGCGGTGTCGAGGAAGAGCTGCGGGTCGTCGGTGAGGACGAGCTGCGCGCCCTCCGGGAGTCCGCCGTTGCGGTACTGGGCGCGGGCTGCGGCGCCCGCCTTGGCCTTGAGGTCCTCGACCTTCTCGCGGCCCTCGACGATCATCCGGGCGAGCCGGACGATCTCGACGGACTGCTCCTTGGTCTTCTCCTCGGCGAGGTTGTACGCGTCGGTGGCGGCGGCGGCCTGCCGGTACAGGCCGTCTATCTCCTTGCGTACCTCCTCCAGGCTCTTCTTCGGCGGGGGAGGGGGTAGCGGCGCGGCGGAGGCCTGGAGGGTCAAAGCGGGTGAGGCCAGCACCGCCAGGGCGCAGATCACGGTGATCGCGGCGGTGGTGTGGCGACGTCGGTTCACAAGCTCCCCCTCGTAAACGGCCCGCGTCTCTATCTGATTTACCGTCAGTAACTTAGCGGCGGCCTTGGCGATAGTGCCATGCGAAACCGGAAAGCAACAGGGGAAACCAGGGCCTGTCGGGCCGTTTCCCCTCAGGGGGACGAGCGATACGCGAGTGGCGTTCCCGACGTACGCGAAATTCAGCGGGAGTTGGGGAAAGGGAGGGGAAGGGGAGGGGAGGGGAGGGGAGGGGAGGAGAGGGAGAGGACGGGGAGGATCCGGGCCGCGCCTCAGAGTCGCGGCGCCAGCGCCTCCCACCGCACCGTCACCTCGCCCTGCCGCCACCGCCGCGGACCGTCCGTCAGCGGCCAGTCCGCCGACAGTTCGCGTACGGAGCGGATCCAGCGCTGTCGCGCGCCCAGCGAGGCGTACGGGGCGGCCGCCGCCCACGCCCGGTCGAAGTCCCGCAGGAAGGCGTGCACCGGCTCGCCCGGTACGTTGCGGTGGATGAGCGCCTTCGGGAGCCGCTCCGCCAGGTCCGACGGCCGCTCCAGCGAGCCGAGCCGGGTCGCGAAGGTCACCGTGCGCGGCCCGGTCCGGTCGAGGGCCACCCACACGTGCCGCCGCCCGATCTCGTCGCAGGTGCCCTCGACGAGCAGTCCGCCGGGTGCGAGCCGCCCGCACAGTCGCGCCCAGACGGCCGCGACCTGTTCCTCGTCGTACTGGCGCAGCACGTTCGCCGCCCGGATCAGGGCGACCGTGCCGGGCACCGGCACCTCGAAGCCGCCGTGGACGAAGGAGAGGCCCTCGTGCTCGTACGGCTTCGCGGCCTCGACCCTGGCGGGCTCGATCTCGATGCCGTAGAGCCGGGTGCGGGGTTCGGCGGTGCGCAGCCGGGCGAGCAGTTCGACGGCGGTCCAGGGGGCGGCCCCGTATCCGAGGTCGACGGCGAGCGGCGGCTCGGGGGAGCGGCGCAGGGCGGGGCCGTGGACGGCGGCGATCCAGCGGTCCATGCGGCGCAGACGGTTGGGGTTGGTGGTCCCGCGGGTCGGTGTGCCGACGGGGCGGGTGGTGCGCGGGGCCATGACACGAGCGTACGGGGTGAGGCGCGGGGGACTGGCTGTGACCAGGTACGACCGGTCCTGGTCGTTCTCGACCGGTAATGAATTGGCAAAGCGCCCGCGCGGTCGGAAATGAAAGGGACCATTCCGCTGTTGTCGGGGCTGAAGGGCGTCACCCGCCCTTCAGCTGTCATGCCCGACGCAGCTCGCTCTACCGCGTTCAGCTTGACCGAACGCAGCTCGGCTCCACCGCGTTCAGCTTCACCGAACGCAGCTCCACCCCGTTCAACAGAGCTCCACCCCGTTCAGCCCAGCTCAGTCCCCGAGCGGAAGGACCGCCGACGTGAGCCAGTACGTGTCCCGGTTCGCCGGTACCCGGCACCGGCACCAGGCGCCGACCCGGCTCCGGCTCCCCGGCCGGAACCGCACCCCGCGCCGGGTGGCCATGCTCAGCGTCCACACCTCCCCGCTGCACCAGCCGGGCACGGGCGACGCGGGCGGCATGAACGTCTACATCGTCGAGCTGGCCAAGCGCCTCGCCGCCATCGACATCGAGGTGGAGATCTTCACCCGGGCCACCACCGGCGGCCTCCCGCCGGTCGTCGAGCTCACCCCCGGCGTCCTCGTCCGGCACGTCGACGCGGGCCCCTACGAGGGTCTGGCCAAGGAGGAGCTGCCGGCCCAGCTCTGCGCCTTCACGCACGGCGTGATGCAGGCGTGGGCGGGCCACCGCCCCGGCCACTACGACCTCGTCCACTCCCACTACTGGCTCTCCGGCCACGTCGGCTGGCTGGCCGCCGAGCGCTGGGGCGTCCCGCTCGTCCACGCGATGCACACCATGGCGAAGGTCAAGAACGCGGCGCTCGCCGAGGGCGACACGCCCGAGCCCGCGGCCCGCGTCATCGGCGAGACCCAGATCGTCTCCGCCGCCGACCGGCTGATCGCCAACACGGCCGAGGAGGCCGACGAGCTCGCCCGTTTCTACGAGGCGGACCCCGGCAAGATCGCGGTCGTCCACCCGGGCGTCAACCTCGACCACTTCCGCCCCGCCGACGGCCGCGCCGCCGCCCGCGCCCGCCTCGGGCTGCCGCAGGACGCCTTCATCCCGGTGTTCGCCGGCCGCATCCAGCCCCTCAAGGCCCCGGACATCCTGCTGCACGCCGCCGCACGGCTCCTGGACCAGGACCCGTCGCTGCGCTCGCGCATGGTCGTCCCGGTCGTCGGCGGCCCGAGCGGCAGCGGCCTGGCCAAGCCGGAGGGCCTCCAGAAGCTCGCCGCCCGGCTCGGGATCGCGGACATCGTGCGCTTCCACCCGCCGGTCGGGCAGGACCGGCTCGCGGACTGGTTCCGCGCGGCCAGCGTCCTCGTCATGCCCTCGTACAGCGAGTCCTTCGGTCTCGTCGCCATCGAGGCGCAGGCGGCCGGCACCCCGGTCGTCGCGGCGGCGGTGGGCGGTCTGCCCGTCGCCGTACGGGACGACGTGACCGGCTTCCTCGTCCAGGGGCACGACCCGGTGGACTACGCCCGCGCGCTCGGCCGCTTCGTCGCCGATCCGGCGCTGACGGACCGGATGGGCGCGGCGGCGGCCCTGCACGCCGGGTCGTTCGGCTGGGACACGGCGGCCTCCGGCACGGCCGACGTGTACACGGCCGCCATGCACGACCATCGGGTCCGCGAGAACCGCCGTCGCGTACGCTCCCACCATGGCTGAGGACGTGACCAAGGACGGCGTGACCGGGGACGTGCGGGGGATCATCGAATCCACGCTCCAGGACGCCGAACTGGAGTGGGAGTCCCCCGAGCCCGGTGCGTACGTCGTCAAACTCCCGGGCACGCGCAAGCTCTTCACGACGCTCTCGCTGCGCGCCGGCCGCCACTCGCTCTCCCTGAACGCCTTCGTCATCCGGCACCCCGACGAGAACGAGCCGGGCGTCCACCGCTGGCTGCTCGAACGCAACCTCAAGCTGTACGGGGTGAGTTACGCGGTCGACGGCCTCGGCGACATCTACCTCGCCGGGAAGCTCCCGCTCGCCGCCGTCACGCCCGACGAGCTGGACCGGCTGCTCGGCTCGGTCCTGGAAGCGGCGGACGGCGACTTCAACACGCTCCTGGAGCTGGGGTTCGCGTCGGCGATCCGGCGCGAGTACGAGTGGCGGGTCTCGCGCGGCGAGTCGACCCGCAACCTCGACGCGTTCAAGAACCTGACCCAGAAGCCCACGAAGAAACCCACTCACTGACCTCTTCCGGCAAGGGCCTTCCCCTGCCATGCTCGCGCCCGGCGCACATCTGAACACCGTTCATATACGTGAAAGGTTCAGGGGCATGGCAGCACTCAGCAGAAGGCAGTTCGTCGGCAGTGCGGTGGCGGTCGTGGGGGCCGTGGGAGCCATGGGAGGTACGACGGGCTTCACACCGCCCACCCGCCTCCCCGCCCTCCCCACCTTCCCCGCCCTCCCCGCGGAACTCTGGCGGGAGTTCGAGGCCGCCCCCACCACCCACCCGCAGATCCCCTACGTGGGCCGGGCCGGCGCCCACGGCGGCGCCCGGCGCGCGCCCCGCCCGCCCGTCGTGGCGAACGCCGTCACCTACGGGGCCACCCCCGACGCCCGTCGCGGAGCGACCGATGTGTACGGCACCGACTCCGCCCCCGCGATCAACCGCGCCCTCGTCGAGGCGGGGGAGCGGGGCGGCGGCACGGTGCTGCTGCCACCCGGCACGTACCGGATCGACGACTACCTCCGGATCGGCCACAGCGGGGTCGTCCTGCGCGGCGCGGGCTCCGGCCGTACGACCCTGCTCGCGACCCGGAACCTCACCGAGCTGATCGGCCCGTACGGCTCCCGCTACGGCGGCGACAAGTCCTCCTGGTCCTGGGCCGGCGGCCTCGTCTGGCTCTCCCCGCACGCCCGGCACGCCTCCCTCGTCGCCGCGATACGGGACCGGGCCTGGCCGTTCGAGGGCTGGACCGGCAACAGGCGCGACGCATGGACCACGCTCACCACCCTCCGCCCGGCCCGCCGCGGCGACCGCTCGGTCACGGTCGAGGACCCGTCGGGCCTGGCCCCCGGGCAGCTGGTCGTCCTCCGCCTCGCCGACGACGCCGGCCACACGCTCCTGGAGCACATGGCGGGCGGCGGCCCCGGCGCGGAGGCGTACACCTGGGACGACAAGACCAAGCTCACCTCCTACGTCCCCTACGAGTGGCCCGTACGGATCACCGGGATCGCGGGCCGCCGCGTCACCCTCGAACGGCCCCTGCCGCTCGACCTCCGCCCCGAGTGGGACCCCCGACTCGTCTCCGGGGCCGAACCGCTCACCGACTCGGGGGTGGTGGGCCTGACCCTGGAGGCGGTGGAGACGCCCCAGTCCCCCCACCTCCTCGACAAGGGCTACAACGGCGTCACCTTCCAGTGCGCGTACGACTGCTGGGCGGAGGACGTGGTCGTCCGGCACGTCGACAACGGCTTCGGGCTCGTCGCCGCCTCCGCCTGCACCCTGCGCCGCACGCGCGTCGAGGGGCGCGGCTCCCACCACCCGTACTTCTGCCGGGAGGGCGCGCACGACAACCTGGTCGAGGACTTCCGCATCGCGGCC
Source organism: Streptomyces sp. NPDC056169 (assembly GCF_042268445.1). NCBI lineage: Bacteria > Bacillati > Actinomycetota > Actinomycetes > Kitasatosporales > Streptomycetaceae > Streptomyces > Streptomyces sp. NPDC056169. Next base: position 68,560 of record NZ_JBHJUO010000025.1, read on the forward strand.
CGTACCGTCCCCGCCCCGGCGGGCACCCAGCTCCACGGCATCAACGTCGAGGGCCTGTCCAGCCACAACGTCTGGTCGCGCGGGGTCATGGAGATGGGCACCTTCGACACCCACCGGGGCATGCCCTTCGCGAACGTACGGACCGAGATCACCGTCGAGAACAACGGCCGGCACGGCGGCGACGCCTCCGCGGGACCGCTCTACGGGGCCCGGTTCGCCCACTGGAACGTCACGGTGACGAACGGCCGCGCGGGCCTCGTGAAGCTAGACACCGTCGCCCCGTACAGCGCCACGGTCGGCATCAGCGAGGTGCGGGAGTTCGACCAGACCGACGTCCCGGACTTCGCGGGCGAGCTCCATGCGCGCGTGGAGGCGTACGGGAGCCCGGGGTCGGTGCGCCCCCGGAACCTGTACGAGGCCCAGCGGGCGCTCAGCGGGCGGTAGCGACGCCCTGGCCGCTCCGGTACTGGCCCGGTGTCGTGCCGAACTCGCGGCGGAAGGCGTGCGAGAAGGCGTACGGCGTGCTGTAGCCGACGCGGCGGGCGACCGTGGCCAGCGGGTCCGGGGTGTCCCGGAGCAGGGTGGCGGCGTGCGTCAGCCGCCACCACGTCAGGTACGCCATCGGGGGCCGGCCGACGAGCGAGGCGAAGCGGCGGGCCAGGGTGGGCCGGGAGACACCGGCCTCGGCGGCCAGCAGCTCGTTGGTCCAGGGGGCGGCCGGGTCGGAGTGCAGGGCACGCAGGGCGGCGGCGGTCACGGGGTCGCCGAGGACGGCGGGCCAGGCGCCGTCGGTGCTCTCGGCCAGCCAGGAACGGATCATGTAGACGAGCAGCAGGTCGAGCAGGCTCGGCAGGGCGATGCAGGCGCCGGGCCGCCGCTCGTCGAGCTCGCCGCCGAGGAGGTCGATGGCGGCGCGGAGTTCGGGGTGGCGGCCGACGCGGTTCGGCAGATGGACGAGCGGGGGGAGCTCGGCCAGGAGCGGATGGGTGTGGCCGCGGTCGAGCCGGTACTTGCCGCAGAGCATCTCGACCTCGCGCTCGGGCGCACGCTCGGCCGCGTGCTCGGGTGCACGCTCGACCTCGCGCCCGGCTTCGCGCTCGGGCGCGCGGAAGGCGGGCAGCCGCGGTTGGGGCGGTTGGGGCGGTCGGGGCGGCTTCCGGTCGGCCCACCGGGTGAACGACACCGCCCGCGCGACCGTCGCCGCGTCGGCGGGCGAGTCGGCGATGACGTGCCCCGTACCGTGCGGGAGCAGCACGGCGTCCCCCGCGCCGAGCGCGATCGGATCTCCGCCGCCGTCGGGCAGCAGCCAGCAACTGCCCTTCAGGACGACGTGGAAGCCCGCCCCGTCGTACGGGTCCAGCCGGGCGCACCAGTCGCCGCCGACCCGCACGCGGTCGGAGGAGGGCCGCCCGACGCGTACGGCCGAGATCGCGTCGCTCACCACGTCCATGCCGGGAGCCTACGACAGCCCGGGGCTCGCAAGCCTCACCCCTGAGACGTACGCGTATCCAGAGGAGCAGAAGGAGCATTGAGAGGCTCACCTGCCCCTCCCTAGGCTCGATCGCATGAACACGGAGAGCGCACAGCGCATCGTGCTGGGAGACGTCGAGATCATCCGGGTCGTCGAGTGGCAGGGCCCGTTCGGCCCGGCCCGGGGCCTCGTCCCCGGGGCCGGGGCCGAGGTGTGGAAGGACAACGAGGAGTGGCTGGCGCCGGACCACTGGGCGCCGGAGAGCGACAGCGCGGTCATGGCACTGCAGAGCTGGGTGCTGCGGAGCGGGGGCCGGACGGTCCTGGTCGACACGGGGGTCGGCAACGGGCGCGAGCGGCCGCACTCGCCGCACTTCCACCGGCAGCAGGGCGATTTCCTGGAGCGGCTGGAGGGGGCGGGCATCCGGCCCGAGGACGTCGACGTCGTCGTCAACACCCACCTCCACGCCGACCACGTCGGCTGGAACACGCGGGACGCCCAGGGGGAATGGGTGCCGACCTTCCCGAACGCCGAGTACCTCGTCCCGGCGGCCGACGACGCCCACTACGGCCCGGCGAACGGATACGGCAACGGCCGCCAGGAGGAGGACCGGCTCGTCTACGAGGACAGCGTCGCACCCGTCCACCGCGCCGGGCAGGTCCGGCTGTGGGACGGGGCCCATCGCATCGACGGGAACCTGACGCTGGAGTCGGCGCCGGGCCACACGCCCGGTTCGGGGGTGCTGCGGCTCGCGTCCGGGGGCGACAGGGCGGTCTTCGTCGGGGACCTGCTGCACAGCCCCGTACAGCTCCTCGAACCGTCCTGCGCCAGCTGCTTCTGCCTGGACCCGGCCGGGGCGGCGGTGAGCCGCCGGCGGATCCTCGAACGGGCCGCCGACGAACGGGAGCTGGTCGTGCCCGCGCACTTCGGCGGGGCCGGTGCCGCCGAAGTGCGCAGGGAGGGGGAGGGGTTCGGGCTCGTGCGGTGGGCGGCGTACGCGGCGGGGTGAGGGTCCGCCGCGCCGGCCCGGGGGAGGTCAGGCGTTGACGGGGGCCTGCCCGGCGGCGTCCGGGACGTCGACGCGGGAGACGTCGGCGTCCGGGACGTCGGCGTCGGATCCGGCGTCGTCGCTCTTCACCGGGCGCCGGATCTCGGTCTCCGCGGTGCCCTCCTCCGCGAGGGCCTTCCTCAGCCGGATGTAGTACCCGACGGCGGCGAGGACGCCGAGGGCGGCGGTCGCCGTCCAGAGGACGTCGGGGCCGGGTCCGTCGACGATCGCGCCGGCCGCGATGGGGGCGATGAACCCGGCGACGGCCCAGGACATGCCCATGACGCCCTGGTAGCGGCCGCGGGCGTGCTCCGGGGCGAGGCGGGCGGTGGCGGCGGCGTTCGTCGGGACGTGGATCATCTCGCCGACGGTCCAGACGACCACGGTCGCGGCGAAGGCCACGGAGGAGCCGGCGAGGGCGGTGGCGCCGGTGCCGAAGGCGAAGAGGAGCGCGGAGAGGGTCAGCAGGAGGGCGGGGGAGCGCTTGTCGGTCAGCTTGTTGACGAGGAGCTGGAAGCCGACGATCACGATGCCGTTGACGGCGATGACCATGCCGAAGGAAGACGGGGGCAGGCCCTGGTCGGCCATGGTCAGCGGGAGACCGATCCAGGGGGCCGTGAAGACGATGCAGACGAGGAGGTTGAGGAGGACGAGCGTGCGGAAGGGGGCGTCGCGGAGGACGGTCAGCATGCTGACCTTCTCCTCGGCGACGGGCTCGCCCCGCTTGTCGACGGCGGCCTCGGGGCGGGTCTCGGGGAGCCGCAGGAAGACGATGACGGCGCACAGGACGGTGGCGACGGCGTCGACGACGAAGAGGGTGCGGTAGCCGAGGAAGGCCGCGGCGCCGCCGCCGATGGAGGCGATGGCGAAGCCGAGGTTGAGGGCCCAGTAGTTGAGGGCGTACGCCCGGCGCACGTCGTGGGCGGGGACCATGTCGGCGATCGTGGCGTTGATGGACGGCCGGACGGCCTGCATGGCGACGCCCATGAGGAGGACGACGGTGGCGATGGCCCAGGCGCTGGTGACGACGGCGAGGGCGGCGGCGCAGGCGGCGGCGGCCAGGTGCATCGTGACCATGGTGGGGCGGCGGCCCCAGCGGTCGGTGAGCATGCCGCCGAGGGGCGAGCCGGCGACGCCGCCGAGACCGTGGAGGGCGACGACGAGCCCGGCGAACCAGGCGGAGTGCCCGAGCTCCTGCGTCAGATAGAGGGAGAGGAAAGTCAGGACGAAGGCCCCGGTCCGATTGACCAAGGTCGACAGCCAGAGCCACCAGAAGCCCCGGGGGAACCCCGAAACCGTCGCGCGTGCTGATCGTCTGAGCGAGTCGATGGACATGTGTGGCCGGCCCCTTGCTGTATGTAAGCCCCTATCGCGGCCCTCGTAACTTACGTATCTCAGGTGCCGGACGCCAGCGAATTGACGACGCGCGTCAATCGTCGGCGGTCGATTAGGCTCGTACGCATGGCCGACGCACCGTACAAGCTGATCCTCCTCCGCCACGGCGAGAGCGAGTGGAACGAGAAGAATCTGTTCACCGGATGGGTGGACGTGAACCTCACCGCGAAGGGCGAGAAGGAGGCGACGCGCGGCGGCGAGCTGCTCAAGGACGCCGGCCTGCTGCCCGACGTGCTGCACACCTCCCTCCAGAAGCGCGCCATCCGCACGGCGCAGCTCGCGCTGGAGTCCGCGGACCGCCACTGGATCCCGGTCCACCGCTCCTGGCGCCTGAACGAGCGCCACTACGGCGCCCTCCAGGGCAAGGACAAGGCCCAGACGCTCGCCGAGTTCGGCGAGGAGCAGTTCATGCTGTGGCGCCGCTCGTACGACACCCCGCCGCCGGCGCTCTCCGACGACAGCGAGTACTCGCAGGCCAACGACGCGCGCTACGCGACGATCCCGCCGGAGCTGCGCCCGCGGACGGAGTGCCTCAAGGACGTCGTCGACCGGATGCTCCCGTACTGGTACGACAGCATCGTCCCGGACCTCCTCACCGGCCGCACGGTCCTGGTCGCGGCCCACGGCAACAGCCTCCGCGCCCTGGTGAAGCACCTGGACGGCATCTCGGACGCGGACATCGCGGGCCTCAACATCCCGACGGGCATCCCCCTGTCCTACGAGCTCGACGAGAACTTCAAGCCCCTCAACCCGGGCGGCACCTACCTCGACCCGGACGCGGCGGCGGCGGCCATCGAGGCCGTGAAGAACCAGGGCAAGAAGTAGCCCACGGAGTAGTCCTCAGTCACGAAAGAGGCCCTCTACCTGCTGGTTTCAGCGGGTGGAGGGCCTCTTCCTGTGCAGGAGTCAGGAGTCAGGAGTCAGGAGCCGGGGCCGGGGCCGGTGCCGCCGTGGCGGCGGAGGTAGGCCAGGACGGCGCGGACCCGGCGGTGGCCGCTGTCGCCGGCCGACAGGCCGAGCTTGAGGAAGACGTTGCCGATGTGCTTGTGGACGGCGTTGTCGGTGACGAACAGCCGCTGGGCGATCGTGGTGTTGTCGTGGCCCTCGGCCATCAGCGCCAGGACCTCGCGTTCGCGGGGGGTGAGGGCGTCGACGGGATCGCCGTGGACGGCGAGGAGCTGGGCGATGACCTCGGGGTCCATGGCGGTGCCGCCGGCGGCCACGCGGCGCAGCGCGTCGGTGAACTCCGCGATCCGGCTCACCCGGTCCTTGAGCAGATAGCCGATGCCGCCGCGCGTGTCGGAGAGGAGGCGGCCGGCGTACTCCTGCTCGACGTACTGGGACAGGACCAGAACGGGAAGTCCGGGGTGGTCGCGGCGGGCCCGGAGGGCGGCGCGGATGCCCTCGTCGCGGAAGGTCGGGGGCAGCCGCACGTCGACGATGGTGACGTCCGGGCGGTGGGTCTCGACGGCGGTGAGGAAGGCGGGCGCGTCCTCCGTGATCGCGGCGACCTCGAAGCCCTGGGAGCCCAGCAGGAGTTCGAGTCCGGAGGACAGCAGGACGTTGTCCTCGGCGATGACTACGCGCACGGCAGCTCCACGGTGACGGTGGTCGGCCCGCCCGGCGGGCTGCTGATCCCCATGGTGCCGTCCAGGGCGGCGGCGCGGCGGCGGATTCCGTCCAGGCCGCTGCCTCGGGACGCGTCCGCTCCGCCGGTCCCGTCGTCGGTGATCTCCACGGACAGCAGCGCGCCGTCCCGGGCGACGCGGACGGCGGCCTCGGTGGCCCGGCTGTGCCGGGCGATGTTCGCCAGCGCCTCGGTGACGGCGAAGTAGGCGACCGCTTCGACCGCGGCGGGGACCTCACCGAGCTCGCCGACGCCGATACGGGTCGGCACCCCGGCCCTCGTGGCCAGGGTGCGGAGCGCACCGGCGAGGCCCTGGTCGGCCAGGACCGGAGGGTAGATGGTGCGGATGACGGAGCGCAGCTCGGTCATGGCCTCCTCGGCCTCGGCTCGGGTCTGCCGTACGAGCGCGGCGGCCGCGTCGGGGTCCTGGGGGAGGATCTCCCCGGCCACGGCGAGCCGCATGGCGATGGCCACCAGCCGGGCCTGGGTGCCGTCGTGCAGGTCGCGTTCGATCCGGCGGAGCTCCGCGCCGTGCGCCTGGAGGACGTCGGTGCGCGTCCGCGTGAGTTCGCCGACGCGTGCGGCCAGCCGTTCCGCGTGAGTCGGTGTCAGTACGGCCAGGCAGCACCGCGCGTGCACCCGGGCGAGCGGTGGCAGGGCGACGGTCGCCAGCGCCGCCAGGAGCAGGAACTGCGCCGGACCGATCGTCAGCGCGAGGGCCCAGCTGTCGATATGGACACCGAGCAGCGGGAGCCGTGGCGGATCCGACGCGGGAAAGGCCCGCCAGCCCACGGTGATGCCGAGGACGAGGAGCAGGTTGCCCAGGCACAGCAGGGCGAAGAGGCCCGCCGGCATGCCGGTGGCCACCTGGGTCACGAGCCACCCGAGGTCGCGGCGCACGGAGCGCGGGCGCGGCTCCACCGGCCGGCCCAGCAGGGCCCCGGCGCGGCGGCGGTGGCGCTCGGCCCAGGGAGCCGCCAGCGACGGTACCCACAGCAGGGGTGCCGCCACGAGCGTCACCGTCGCGGTCATCAGCGTGCCGAGCAGATAGGTGCTACTGCGCCCTGCCTGGACCAAGGCCGGGACCGATCGTGTGCGGGCCTTGCCGTTTGCGCCGTGCACGGGCGGCTCGCCCTCCTCCGTCGTACTACGGGGCCGGGAGCGGCCCTCGGACGCGCCACGGTACGGGCCGGGCACCCCCTGCGGCGCTACAGCCAGCTGTAGGTTTCGAACGGCCGCCTGCGGTAGCGACCCGCAAGGGGGTCGCTTCCTAGCGTGACGTCCATGAGATCCACACCCCCGGCCTCCGCGCCGAAGCACCGCCCGTCCCAGCAGCAGCGTCACCGTCGGACCGTCCGCGGGTGGCTCGCCGTCACGGCGGCCTTACTCGCCACGGCCGGAGTGGCCGAAGCCGGCGTAGGCCACTCCGCCGCATCCCCGCCCTCGACCAGCGCCTCCGCACCCTCCGCGCCCGGCTACCGCCAGGACGACCTGCGCCGGGACACTTCCGCCCTCCGGGCGCTGGGGATCACCGGCGTCCAGGCACGCGTGACCACCGCCTCCGGCCGGGATCTGGTCTCCGCCACGGGCGTCGCCGTGGTGGGTACGAACCGTCCGGTGCCCCGCGACGGCTACTTCCGGATGGCCAGCACCGGCAAGGCGCTCATGGCCGCGGCGGTCCTCCAACTGGTCGACGAGGGCCGGCTGGCACTCGACGACACGGTGGACCACCGGCTGCCCGGAGTGATCGACGGCAACGGCAACGACGGCCGGAAGATCACCGTGCGCCAGCTCCTGCGGAACACCAGCGGTCTCCACGACGACCTTCCCGGCTTCGACACCCCGCGGGACTACTACCGGCACCGCTACGACACCTACACCCCCGAACAGATCGTCGCCCGGGCGATGAAGCACCGCCCGGACTTCCCGCCCGGCACCGGCTGGGGCTACTCCAACACCGGCTACGTCGTCCTCGGCATGATCGTCGAGAAGGTCACCGGTCGCCCGTGGCGGGAGGAGGTCGAGAGCCGGATCCTGAAGCCGCTCGGCATGCACCACACCTACCTGTCGGGCGCCACGTCCACCCTCCGCCGTCCGCACGCGAACGGCTACCAGGTCTTCGCCCCCGGCGAACGGATCGACGTCACCGAGCAGATCGTTCCCGACCTCGGCGGCTACGTCTCCACCACGGCGGACGTCAACCGCTTCTTCCGGGGACTGCTGGGCGGCGAGCTGCTGTCCGGGGCGCGCCTGGCCGAGATGCGGGACACCGTCCCGGTCGACAAGCGGATCGAGGCGATCTGGCCCGGCGGACGTTACGGCCTCGGCCTGGTCAGCCGCCCCCTGACCTGCGGCGGCACCTACTGGAGCCACGAAGGGGGCGAAGCCGGCTACATCACCCTGAACGGCGCCACCGGCGACGGCAGCCGCACCGTCACCGTCTCCATGACCACCAGCTTCCACGACTTCGACACCACGCTCCGGCAGCACAAGGCCGCCAGCCGCCTCGTCGACCGCGCGCTGTGCGACACCTCCGGCGACGGCCGGGAAAGGTGACGGACGCGGCGGCGCTGAGCCGGACGGGTGAGGGCGAAACCTTACGGCGCGGGGGTCGGGAATGGGGGGCGGGTGGCGCGGTAGGTCTGCCCGTGACACCCCTTCCGTCTCACGAAACGAGAGTCCTCGTGCGTCTCCGGCACTCCGTCGCCGCCGCTTGCGGCGCCCTTGCCCTCACCGCCACCCTGGCCACGCCCGCCCACGCCGCCACCGGCGACTTCCACTACCGGTTCGTCGGGCTGAGCGGGGAGGTGCAGACGGCCACGCTCCACGACCCGGAGAGCAGCGTGTGCGTCACGATCCCGGAGGCCGCCGACCCGGACGCCTCCGCGCCCGCCTTCGCACCGCACAACGACACGGACGAGTACGCGATCGTCTTCACCGAGCCCGACTGCAGCGGCGACTCCTGGACCCTCCGCCCGCACGGCCGCCCGGCCACGGACCGCCTCACGCTCCGCTCGGTCGTGTTCCTCTCCCGCTAGCGGGAGATCGCGCCCGACGGCCCCCTGACCGCTGCTCACCGACCGGCGGCCAGGGGGCCGTCGGGCCGCGGCCCGCAAGCCGCGATATTCGCGGGCGGGCGGCGCGCCGCATCCCTTAACGTTCCAGGTCATGAGCACGCCACAGCCCCCTGCGTCACTCCGCCTGGAGCGCGTCACCCCCGAGAACGTCGACGCCGCCCTGGAGCTGCGCGTCCACCCCCATCAGGAGCGCAACGTCGCTCCCGTCGTGAAGTCCCTCGCCGAGGCGTACGCCTTCGGGGAGACCGCCTGGCCCCGGCTGATCTTCGACGGGGACGAGCTCGTCGGCTTCCTGATGGCCTTCCTCGACATCCCGTGGAACGCGGAGAAGGACCCCGAGGACCGCCGCAGCGGGCTCTGGCGGCTCAACATCACCGCCACCGGGCAGGGCAAGGGGTACGGGCGCTTCGCCGTCGAGGCGCTGCGCGACGAGCTCCGGCGGCGCGGAGCACGACAGCTGTACGTGACCTGGCATCCCGGCGAGGACGGCCCCGGCGAGTTCTACCGCCGGCTCGGCTTCCGTACGACCGGCGAGGTCAGCGGCGGCCAGACCGTCGGCGTACTCGACATCTGAGGCACCTGAGGCCGAAGCGAGAAGGAGAGGGGGCGGGGTCATCGACCCCGCCCCCTCCCTCAGTCGGTCAGCCCGAGCAGCCCCCGCACTGGCACGGCCCGCCCGACTGGCAGCCGCAGCCGCAGCCCGAGCCGCAGCCGCAGGCGCCGAGGACGGGCAGGAACTCCGTCCCGCGCGGAGCCTCCTGCTGGGGATCGGTCGTCATAGGGGATTCGGCCATGGGGGTCCCTCCCTTTCGAGGCGTGCGTCGCCTCCCCCCATTGCATGCCCACTCGGACCGGCGCATCAACGGCGCATCGGCGCCCCGCGCTCCTGCACGCTCCTACGCGCCCCTCAGCCGGACGGGCCCTACGCGCCCTCGACCGGAGCGTCCGCCGCCTGGAGCTCGTCCGCGTGCTCACCCGTCACCAGGTACACGACGCGCTTCGCCACCGACACCGCGTGGTCCGCGAACCGCTCGTAGTACCGGCCGAGCAGCGTCACGTCCACCGCCGTCTCGATGCCGTGCCGCCAGCGGTCGTCCATCAGGTGCTGGAACAGCGTCCGGTGCAGCAGGTCCATCTCGTCGTCGTCCTGCTCCAGCTGGAGCGCCAGGTCGACGTCCTTCGTGATGATGACCTCCGCCGCCTTCGCCATCAGGCGCTGGGCAAGCTGCCCCATCTCCAGGATGGTCGCGTGCAGGTCCCGCGGCACCGCCGTGTCCGGGAACCGCAGCCGCGCCAGCTTCGCCACGTGCTGCGCCAGGTCGCCCGAGCGCTCCAGGTCCGCGCTCATCCGCAGCGAGGTCACCACGATCCGCAGGTCCGTCGCCACCGGCTGCTGCCGGGCGAGCAGCGCTATCGCCCGGGCCTCCAGATCGTGCTGGAGGTCGTCGACCTTCTGGTCCGCCGCGATCACGCTCTCCGCGAGCTTCAGGTCCGCGTCGAGCATCGCCGTCGTGGCCCGCCCGATCGCCGAACCGACGAGTCGGGCCATCTCGACCAGACTCTCGCCGATCGAGTCCAGTTCCTCGTGGTACGCGTCCCGCATGGATGTCCCTCTCTACGCAAAGCTCCGGGGTCCGGGTGGGGCTTCGGACCCCCACGCTCCCACGTTCGGCCCCCTACGCGTCCGGTTCCACCCCCTCATGTGAATCGCCACTTTCCTCTAGGTGAACTCTGGGCGACACGCGCCACTGCCGCCGTCGCAGCAAATGAATCACCACCGTCTCCAGGGTGAACTCTGGGCGACGACTGTTCGAGGAGCCACTCGGACGGCTGGGAGAGTGTCCTCCGTGCCGCATAACCTTGAGGGCATGGACGTGAACGCGGCGGTCGCCGCATTGGCAGCGATCGCCGGCGTGTGCACCGGCGTGATCGCCATGTTGGCGTTCCGCTGGAGCGAGCGCGACCAGGCGCGGCCCACCCGAACCTCCCTGCACACCGACGCCGTGCTCCCGCCCGGCGTCGACACCGTGCTGTCCGTACTGCGCTCCTCCGCGGTCGTCCTCGACGAGAGCGACTCCGTGGTCAAGGCCAGTTCGGCGGCGTACGCCCTCGGCCTGGTCCGGGGCGGGAAGCTGGCCGTGGAGCCCATGCTCAACATGGCCCGCGACACCCGCCGCGACGGGGAGATACGACAGGTCGAACTGGACCTGGCCCGGCGCGGCACCGGGCGCGGCGAGGCCCTCGCCGTCTCCGCCCGGGTCGCCCCGCTGGGCTCGCGGCTGGTCCTGCTCCTGGTCGAGGACCTCACAGAGGCCCGCCGGATCGAAGCGGTACGGCGGGATTTCGTCGCCAACGTGAGCCATGAGCTCAAGACGCCCACGGGCGCGCTCTCCCTGCTCTCCGAGGCGGTCATGGACGCCTCGGACGACCCCGAGGCGGTCACCCGCTTCGCCGGCCGCATGCAGATCGAGGCGACCCGCCTCACCAACCTCGTACAGGAGCTCATCGACCTCTCCCGCGTGCAGAACGACGACCCGCTGGAAGACTCCGAGCCGGTGTCCGTGGACGAGCTCGTCGTCGAGGCGATCGACCGCTCCCGGCACACCGCCTCCACCAAGCAGATCACCATGGTCTCCGGCGGCGCCGCCGACCTGCGCGTCTGGGGGAGCCGCGGCCAGCTCGCCGCCGCCCTCGGCAACCTCGTCGAGAACGCGGTCAACTACTCACCGGCCCACACCCGCGTCGGCATCGCGGCACGCAAGATCGCCGCGCCCGGCGGCGACCTCATCGAGATAGCCGTCACCGACCAGGGCATCGGCATCCCCGACAAGGACAAGGAGCGCGTCTTCGAGCGCTTCTACCGCGTCGACCCGGCCCGCTCCCGTGCCACCGGCGGTACGGGGCTCGGCCTCGCCATCGTCAAGCACGTGGCCGCCTCGCACGGCGGCGAGGTCACCGTATGGAGCACCGAGGGCCAGGGCTCCACCTTCACCCTGCGGCTGCCCGAGGCGGGCTCCGCACGGGACCGCCGGCCCGTCTCGTCTCCCACCCCAGATCTCATGACCGAACCGCTTCCCGCCCCGGAGGTCCTTCCGTGACCCGAGTGCTCGTCGTCGAGGATGAGGAATCCTTCAGCGACGCCCTGTCGTACATGCTCCGCAAGGAAGGCTTCGAGGTCGCCGTGGCGGCGACCGGGCCCGACGGCCTCGACGAGTTCGAGCGCAACGGAGCCGACCTCGTCCTCCTCGACCTGATGCTGCCGGGCCTGCCCGGTACCGAGGTGTGCCGCCAGCTGCGCGGCCGCTCGAACGTCCCGGTGATCATGGTGACCGCCAAGGACAGTGAGATCGACAAGGTCGTCGGCCTGGAAATAGGAGCCGACGACTACGTGACCAAGCCCTTCTCCTCGCGGGAGCTGGTCGCCCGCATCCGCGCGGTGCTCCGCCGCCGCGGTGAGCCGGAGGAGGTCACGCCGGCGGCCCTGGAGGCCGGCCCGGTCCGCATGGACGTCGACCGCCACGTGGTGACGGTCTCGGGCGGCAAGGTCGACCTGCCGCTGAAGGAGTTCGACCTCCTGGAGATGCTGCTGCGCAACGCGGGCCGCGTGCTGACCCGTATGCAGCTCATCGACCGGGTCTGGGGCGCCGACTACGTCGGCGACACCAAGACCCTCGACGTCCACGTGAAGCGCCTCCGCGCCAAGATCGAACCGGACCCGGGTGCCCCGCGCTACCTGGTGACGGTCCGCGGCCTGGGCTACAAGTTCGAGCCGTAAAAAGACCTGAGGTACGCGTGAAGGGGCGCCCCCCACCGGGGGGGCGCCCCTTCACGCATGTCCTGCTGCCGCGGTCAGTGACCGGCGGTCGTCGCCTCGCCCGAGGGCTCGGCGCCGTGCTCGCCCTCGCCCTCGCCGTGCTCGCCCTCGGCCGAGGCCGTGGCGGTCGGCGTGGCGCCCGGGGGAGCGGGGACGATCGACGGGCCGAACTCCTCGAAGTAGCTCGTCGCCGGGACGACGAAGGCGCCCAGGCCCACGTCGCCGGTCTTGCTCAGCTTGAAGACGACCTCCTGGACGTCGCCCTTCCTGGCGGCCTCGGTGCCGTTCTCGATGACGGCGGTGGCGTTGCCCGCGCCGCCGATCACGACGGAGCCGAGCGGCGGGACGGTGATCGGGCCGGCGGCGCCCGCGGCGGCCGTCAGCTTCACCGTCGCGCTCGTGCCCGGGAGGGTGATCGCGTCGAGGGTCTGCGGCGTGCTGCCGTTGTTGAAGACGGTGGCCGAGACGACGGCGGGACCCTTCACGCCCTCGTGGGGCTGGGTGATGACCAGCGCGTTCTGGATCTTGACGTCGTCCACGGTGACGGCCGCGTTGTCCGGCTTGACGCCGAGCGTCTGCGCGTCGTTGCCCGCAGCACAGGCGGACAGCGCGGTGATGGAGAACACGATGGCAGTAGCGGCGAGGGCGCCGCGTCGAAGGCTGCGGCTCACGGCGGCGGCATCTCCTAGGACGAACGGACAGGCTTGAGGACTCAGGCTTGAGGACTAAGGACGAGCTAAAGGTGTGTCAGCGCGCTTAGGTTACCGAGCCGCACTCTCCGTCCCGCACCCGACCCGCCCCTAACCGGCCGCGGCAGTTGCCGGGGTGGCGCCGGGGACGGTGCGCGAGGTCCTTCCCGGGCCCGCCCGGAGGGGCGTCCGCCCCGCGCCGCGAGTGACCCGCTGTGGCCGGATCGCGACCCATTGACCTGTTGTTCACATAACTGCCTTGATCAATTCGGTGGTCGCCCCGCATTCCCCGCAGCCCCGCTCCGGGAAATCGCGGACCGTCGTCGACCTGATCAATTCGGGAATCACCCCGACGTACATCCGTACGGGTGGGCGATCCTCGAACGGAGTACGCGAAGAACGGCGCCCCGAACCCGACAAACCGGGACATCGCTCCTCTCTCGACGGCCTCCAGGTACGTGTAACGTGCGCGTTTCTCTCCGTCCGCACAGCCGCTCCGACCTGCGAATACCGCCTTCCGGAAGCCCTCCGCAGCACGTCCGTGATGCTGTTGTCAAGCCCCGAGATATGCTCTGACCTGCGAAAACGCCATTCAGAAGAAGCAGTATCCGTGTTACCCTGGATAGCCACGGAAGGGGTACCTGTCACATGACGTTCAAGGTTGGCGACACCGTGGTCTATCCCCATCACGGGGCCGCGCTGATCGAGGCCATCGAAACTCGCCAGATCAAAGGCGTGGACAAGACCTACTTGGTGCTCAAGGTCGCGCAGGGCGACCTGACGGTTCGCGTACCGGCAGACAATGCGGAGTTCGTCGGAGTTCGCGACGTGGTCGGTCAGGACGGGCTGGACCGGGTCTTCGAGGTGCTGCGCGCGCCGTACGCCGAAGAGCCGACGAACTGGTCCCGTCGCTACAAGGCAAATCTCGAGAAGCTCGCCTCCGGCGATGTCATCAAGGTCGCCGAAGTAGTGCGCGACCTGTGGCGCCGGGAACGCGAGCGTGGTCTGTCCGCCGGTGAGAAGCGGATGCTGGCCAAGGCTCGGCAGATCCTGGTGAGCGAGCTGGCTCTCGCGGAGAACACGAACGAGGACAAGGCCGAGGCTCTCCTCGACGAGGTCCTCGCGTCCTGAGTGAGCGCGCTCTGAATCGCTCCGGATCCCTCCGGGCAACCGGATCTCTCCGGGCGATTCGCTATGAGCGTGCTTCCAAGTGAAGCGATGCCGCGGTGCCCGCTGGCGCGCTGTGAACCACACAGCGCTGTCGCCGGGCGCTGCGGCATGTTCGCGTACGTATGCGGAGCGTACGCGGGACCGTACGGACACGGAGTACGCGGAGGAACCGCCGCCGGAGGGAACGCCACCAGGCGAACCGCCGGATGGGCCACCGCCCCGTGCGTACCGCTGAGAAACCCGCACCCCCTGTTACGTCCGAACCCCTGTGCTCATGCGGCAACGCCTCGACCGTCGTCACGGAAAGGGCCCGGTCAAGGCGTCGCGTCCGGCACGGTGAGGCCATACCCATGTCGGCCGCGGAAACAAACCTGCCGGAGTGCAACCGATGTCAGACGAAGTGCGTCCTCCTCGTACCGCCGTGGTGATCCCGGCGGCCGGCCGGGGCGTACGCCTCGGCCCGGGCGCGCCCAAGGCGCTCCGCGCGCTGAACGGCACGCCCATGCTCATCCACGCCGTCCGCGCGATGGCCGCCTCCCGCGCGGTCTCGCTCGTCGTCGTGGTCGCACCCCCCGACGGCGCCGCCGAGGTCAAGCACCTCCTCGACGCCCACGCCCTCCCCGAGCGGACGGACTACGTCGTCGTCCCCGGCGGCGACACCCGCCAGGAGTCCGTCCACCTCGGCCTCCAGGCACTGCCCGAGGGCATCACCACCGTCCTCGTCCACGACGCGGCCCGCCCCCTGGTCCCCGTCGACACCGTGGACGCCGTCATCGAGGCCGTACGGGACGGGGCCGTCGCCGTCGTCCCCGCGCTGCCCGTCGCGGACACCGTCAAGGAGGTCGAGCCGGCCGAGAAGCCCGGCGACCCCGAGCAGGTCGTCGCCACGCCGGTCCGCGCCCGCCTCCGCGCCGTCCAGACCCCGCAGGGCTTCGACCACGACACGCTGGTCAACGCCCACGCCACCATCGCCCTCACCGGTGAGGGCGCCACCGACGACGCCGGCATGGTCGAGAGGCTCGGCGCGCCCGTCGTCGTCGTGCCCGGCCACGAGGAGGCGTTCAAGGTGACCCGTCCGCTCGACCTCGTCCTCGCCGAGGCCGTACTCGCCCGCAGGAGGGCCAACGATGGCTTCTGATCTCCCCGTGCTGCCGCGCACCGGCATCGGCACCGACGTCCACGCCTTCGAGAAGGGCCGCGAACTCTGGTGCGCGGGCCTCCTCTGGGACGCCGAAGAGAACGACGGGTACGGCCTCGCCGGCCACTCCGACGGCGACGTCGCCGCCCACGCCGCCTGCGACGCCCTCTTCTCCGCCGCCGGCGTCGGCGACCTCGGCGCCCACTTCGGCACCTCGCGCCCCGAGTGGTCCGGCGCCTCCGGCGTCACCCTCCTCGCCGAGGCCGCCCGGATCGTCCGCGCCGAGGGATACGAGATCGGCAACATCGCCGTCCAGGTCATCGGCGTCCGCCCCAAGGTCGGCAAGCGGCGCGACGAGGCCCAGAAGGCGCTGAGCGCGGCGGCCGGCGCGCCCGTCTCCGTCTCCGGCACGACCACCGACGGGCTCGGTCTGACCGGCCGCGCCGAGGGCCTCGCCGCCCTGGCGACCGCCCTCGTGTACCCCGTAACGGCTCAGGCATCGCCCCAGGGCCGGTGAAAGCCGGGGAAAATCGTGTCCCGCGACCGGGAATAGGTCGCGGGGCACTACCACACGCCCACTACCCTGGAGTGGTGACTATTCGCCTGTACGACACCAGCGCCCGGCAGATCCGTGACTTCACCCCGCTCACACCGGGCTGCGTCTCGATCTACCTCTGTGGCGCCACCGTGCAGGCCGCCCCGCACATCGGCCACATCCGGTCGGGGCTGAACTTCGACATCATGCGCCGCTGGTTCGCCTACCGCGGCTACGACGTCACGTTCATCCGCAACGTCACCGACATCGACGACAAGATCATCGCCAAGGGTGCCGACCAGGGCCGCGCCTGGTGGTCGATCGGCTACGAGAACGAGCGCGCGTTCAACGCGGGCTACGACGCCCTCGGTTGCCTGCCGCCCACCTACGAGCCCCGCGCCACCGGGCACGTACCCGAGATGATCGAGATGATGCGCGGCCTCATCGAGCGCGGTCACGCGTACGAGGCCGACGGCAGCGTCTACTTCGACGTGCGCTCCTTCCCGGGGTACCTGGAGCTGTCCAACCAGGACATCGACGACCTGCGGCAGCCCGCCGAGGACGGCATCACCGGCAAGCGCGACCCGCGCGACTTCGCGATGTGGAAGGCGACCAAGCCGGGCGAGCCCGACTGGGACACCCCGTGGGGCCGCGGCCGCCCCGGCTGGCACCTGGAGTGCTCGGCCATGGCCCACAAGTACCTGGGCTCCGCCTTCGACATCCACGGCGGCGGCCTCGACCTGATCTTCCCGCACCACGAGAACGAGATCGCCCAGGCCAAGGCCTTCGGCGACGAGTTCGCGCACTACTGGGTGCACAACGCCTGGGTCACCATGAGCGGCGAGAAGATGTCGAAGTCGCTCGGCAACAGCGTGCTGGTGTCGGAGATGGTCAAGAACTGGCGCCCCATCGTCCTCCGCTACTACCTGGGCACCCCGCACTACCGCTCGATGATCGAGTACAGCGAGGAGTCCCTGCGCGAGGCCGAGTCGGCGTTCGCCCGTATCGAGGGCTTCGTCCAGCGCGCCACCGAGAAGGCCGGGACGACCGTCGCCCCCGCCGCCGAGGTGCCGCCGGCCTTCGCCGAGGCCATGGACGACGACCTGGGCGTGCCGCACGCGCTCGCGATCATCCACACCACCGTCCGCCAGGGCAACAGCGCCCTCGCCGCGGACGACAAGGACGAGGCCATCGCCCGCCTCGCCGAGGTCCGCGCCATGCTCGGCGTCCTCGGCCTGGACCCCCTCGACCCGCACTGGGCCGAGGAGTCCGGTGGCGGCGAAGAGCTCCACGGCGTCGTCGACACCCTCGTACGGCTCGTGCTCCAGCAGCGCGAGTCGGCCCGCGAGCGGAAGGACTGGGCGACCGCGGACGCGATCCGCGATCAGCTCGGCCAGTCCGGTCTCGCCATCGAGGACAGCCCCGACGGCCCCCGCTGGACGCTGGGCACCCGTTAGAAGACGTGCCGCTCGGGGCTCCGGGCGGCACACTTCAGTTAAAGACTTGTGTACGCAGGCATTAGAGGAAATAGGTAGTCATGGCCGGGAACAGCCAGCGCAGGAACCGTCGCACGTCGAACAAGAAGGGTGCGACGGTCGGCAGCGGTGGCCAGCGGCGCAAGGGCCTCGAAGGCAAGGGCCCGACGCCCAAGGCCACCGACCGCAAGGGCCACAAGGCGTTCCGCGTCTCCAACGCGATGGCCCGGAACGTGGCCAAGCGCAAGCCCGTCGCCCGCCGCGGCGGCAAGGGGACGTCCGAGATGGTCGTCGGCCGCAACCCGGTCTTCGAGGCGCTCCGCGACGGCGTGCCCGCCACGACCCTGTACGTGCAGCAGTTCATCGACAACGACGAGCGCGTGCGCGAGGCCCTGAACCTCGCCACCGGCCGCGGCAACATCCACATCATGGAGGCGCCGCGCCCCGAGCTCGACCGGATGACGAACAACCTGAACCACCAGGGTCTCGTCCTCCAGGTCCCGCCGTACGAGTACGCGCACCCCGAGGACCTCGCCGCGGCCGCGTTCGACGACAACGAGGACCCGCTGATCGTCGCCCTCGACGGCATCACCGACCCGCGGAACCTCGGTGCCGTCGTCCGCTCCGTCGCGGCCTTCGGCGGCCACGGCGTGGTCGTCCCCGAGCGCCGTGCCGCCGGCATGACCGCCGGTGCGTGGAAGACCTCGGCCGGCACCGCCGCCCGTACCCCGGTCGCCCGCGCCACCAACCTGACCCGCTGCCTGGAGCAGTACCAGAAGGCCGGTCTCACGGTCGTCGGCCTCGCCGCCGACGGCGACCACGAGGTCCACGAGCTGGAGGCGCTGTCCGGCCCGGTCGTCATCGTCGTCGGCTCCGAGGGCAAGGGCCTGTCCCGCCTCGTCGGCGAGACCTGCGACTACCGCGTCCGCATCCCCATGCCGGGCGGCGCGGAGTCGCTCAACGCCGGTGTCGCCGCCGGTGTCGTGCTGTACGAGGCGGCCCGCCGCCGTATGGCGTAACGCTTCCGCGCAACACTTCTTCGTACGACCCGGCCCCGGCCGCGGCGTTGATCTTGACGGGTCTCGGACATTTGCGAGCTGTCAAGGCAGTGTCCTAAACCCAGATCACTCGGTTAGATGAGTGTGGACACCAGAACGCCCCGGCCGGGGTTCGACGATCAGCCCGCGCTGAGCATGGTCAAAGTGGACTCCGATCCCGCCCAGGTGATCGTGAACCACGCCAGCTTCCGTGTGCGGCTCGCGCCGGCTCAGGCGCCGACGTTCGCCGCGAACCCGCGCGTCGCCGCGCTCTCCGGAGCCGGCGGCGGGACGGGCGGGGGAGCACCGCGCCGCCGGCCCGTCGTGTGGACCGGGAAGTCCGCGCCGGGTGCGACCGGACTCCTCCAGGCCGTCCGCGAGTCCTCCGTCTCCACGCTGGACCCGGCCGTCGGCCGCGGCGGCCGCGACGGTCACCTCGGGCACGGCGGCCTCGACGGCCGCGACGGTCGCCTCGGGCACGGCGGCCTCGACGCGGGCGCCACCCAGGCCATCCCGCGCATCGACGACACCATGCCCACCCCGGTGGTGCCCGCCGACGCCGCCGCGCCGCTGCTGCCGCCGATGCGGCGCGCCGAGGGCGCCTACGACGACGTGTACGAGCTCCGGCCCGAGACCCCGGGGCCGTACGAGGACGACTCGGCGTACGGCAGGTCGGCGTACGGCGCGGCCGACGGCACGGCGGACGGCCGGGAGGGCCGCGACGGCCGGCGCCAGGCGCACGACCCCGTCCGGCACGCGTACTACCCGGGCCGCCGGATGAACCTCGGCGTCGTCCTCCTCCCGCTCCGCGTCTTCCTCGGCTTCATCTCCATCTACGCGGGCATGGGCAAGCTCTGCGACCCCGTCTACTTCGACGGCGGCGAGCGCGGCTCCATGGTGAAGTGGCTCAACTCGCTCCACCCGTGGGCCCTCGCCGAACCGCTCCGCGACTTCGCCCTCCAGCACCCCGTGGGCGCCGGACTCACCGTCGCGTTCCTCCAGGTCGTCGTCGGCGTCCTCACCGTCCTCGGCCTCTGGCAGCGGGCGGCGGCCGTGGTCGGCGCCCTGCTCTCCGCCGCGCTGATCCTGACCGTCAGCTGGAAGACCGTCCCGGTCTACGACTCCGCCGACATCATCTACCTGGCCGCCTGGTCCCCGCTGATCATCGCCGGCGCCCCCGTCTACTCGCTCGACGGCCGCCTCGCGGGCGAGGCCTGGCGCACCCTCGGCCCCCGCGCCGAACTCTGGGCCCTGCGCCGCCGCGTCACGCGCCGCAGCACGCTCCTCGCCTCGGTCGTCGTCGGCCTCACCCTCCTCATCGGATCCGTCCTCGGCGGCGCGGTCCGCTCGACCGAGATGGTCACCGTCCCGGGCCCCAACGACGACCCGATCAACCACCTCCCGGGCCGGCCGCTCCCCACCGAGCCGACGCGCCGCGCCCCCTCCGGCAGCACGTCCACCGCGCCCGAGCCCACCGCGACCTCCGAGACCACGGAGGCCACCGCAGGGCGCGAGGAGACCGAGGAGGAGACCCGGCCGACGGAGACGACCCGGGAGTCCACCCGTACGCAGGAGCAGCGCCCGACGGCCACGCAGGGCAGCACCAGCACGGGCTCCTCGTCCTCGTCGTCCTCCTCCACGACCACGCGTCCGCCCACGAAGTCGAACCCGGCGCCCCCGCCGACCACCAGCGACACCCCGACGAGCACGGGCGGCTCGTCGAGCGGCGGCTCCACCGGGTCCACGGGCTCGACGGGCGGCAGCAGCACCCCGACGGAGAGCGGCTCGACGACGGGCGGCGCGAGGAACCCGATCGGCGGCCTGCTGGGCTGAGCGCGCGAGCGGAAGAGAGAAGGGCGGCACCGCGGGATGCGGTAGCCGCCCTTCTCGTACGCGTACTGAGGTGCACTGAGGTGCACTGAGGCGTACTTGGGCTGGGGTACGTCTCGGTGGCTCAGGCCCGCTGGGCGGCGAGCTCCTTGGCGGCCTCGGTGAGGTCCTTGGCGGTGTCGATGGCCCGCCAGTACGCCCCCTGGGGCAGCGGGAAGCCCGCCAGGCGGCGCTCGCGGGCGAGGCGGGGGAAGGTGGTCCGCTCGTGGTCGCCGAGGTCCGGGAGGAGCTCGGTGAAGGCAGCGGAGAAGACGTACACGCCGGCGTTGATGAGGTAGGGCGACGGCGGCGACTCGATGAAGTCGGTGATGTGCCCGAAGGTGTCGGTCTCGACGGCGCCCCAGGGGATGCGGGGGCGGGCCAGTGCCAGCGTCGCGAGGGCGTCCCGCTCGGCGTGGAACGCGGCCATCTCGCGGAGCGAGAAGCGGGTCCAGATGTCGCCGTTGGTCGCGTACCAGGGCTGGTCCGGCGCGGGGAGGTGCGCGGCGGCGTACTTGAGGCCGCCACCGCGGCCCAGGGGCTCGGATTCGACGACCGTGGTCACCTTGAGGGGGAGGTCGGCGGTTTCCAGCCACTCCTGGAGGACCTCGGCGAGGTGGCCGCAGGAGACGACGGCGTCGGTCACGCCCTCGGCGGCGAGCCAGGACAGCTGATGGCCGATGATCGGGGTCCCGGTGCCCGGGATCTCGACCATCGGCTTGGGGCGGTCGTCGGTGTAGGGGCGCAGCCGCGAGCCCTGGCCGCCCGCCAGGACCACGGCCTGCGTCGGATTGGTGTGCATACGGGGAACGATAGGCGCCCGCACGCCGGACGGCCGGATACGCGAGGGAGCGCGGTGCGCGGATCGCGGCGGGGCTTGCGACGCGGGCCGCGGCGGGGGCCGTGGCTCAGCCCACGTCTCGGCTCACGCCGCAGCCCACGTCTCGGCTCACGTCTCAGGTCGGGGCTCAGGTCGGGGCTCAGCTCGCCCGCATGACGCCGGTCGCGTACGCGGTGTCGCAGACCGGGCGGGAGAAGGACTGGGCCCGGGAGGGGCCGTAGTGCTTGACGGCGGCGCGGCCGAGGGCGCGGGCGATGGACATGCAGTGCTCGGCGATCGACGGCCGGTTCTCGACCTCGCGCTGGAGGTGCGTGAGGGCCGTGCCGGGGTCCTTCTCCTGAAGCTCTGCGAGGAGCTGGTCGCGGAGAATATCCTGCGGGGCACGGGACTTGGCGCGGACGGAGACGTCCGTGGAGGAGGCCGTCAGCTGGGTGGCGGAGTCCTGGCCGGCCCACGGAACGGCGGATACCGCGAGCGTTCCCGAGAGCACCAGGACGACGGGCAGGACGAGGGCGAGAGAGCGGCCGATTCGGCGGGCAGAGTGCGTCACGCAGGCGAGCGTAGCGGCCGGTAGTGATATGGCGACATTTAGTCACTCTCGCGGGGGATGGTTCGAGGCGGCTTTTCGAATTCCGTGTTGACGCGGGGGGCGCGGGCGGGCCCTGAATGCCGGGGTTTTCCGGGGTAAACCCCGACTTCGACCTCCTAGGCGAACGGCCCCGCATCTGCAAGAGATGCGGGGCCGTTCAGCGAGGCTCTACGGGCCGGGCGACTGGGATCAGTCGCTGAGGCGGGCGCCCGTGGAGGTGGAGAAGACGTGCAGCTCGGCGCCGCGCGGGACGACGTGGAGCGTGGAGCCCTTGGCGGGGACGTCACGGCCGCCGACGCGGACGACCAGGTCCTTGTCCTCGCCGCCGACGCGGGTGGAGCCGTAGATGAAGCCGTCCGAACCGAGCTCCTCGACGACGTTGACCGTCACGGCCAGACCCTCGCCGCTCTCCGAGCTCTGCACGTCGAAGTGCTCGGGGCGGATGCCGACGGTCACCGTGGTGTCGCCGTTGGCGGACGCGGCGGCGATGGCGTCACGGGAGACGGGGACGACGCTGTTGCCGAACTTCACGCCGCCGTCGGTGATCGGGACCTCGATCAGGTTCATGGCGGGGGAGCCGATGAAGCCGGCGACGAAGAGGTTGGCGGGCCGGTCGTACATGTTGCGCGGGGAGTCGACCTGCTGGAGCAGACCGTCCTTCAGCACGGCGACGCGGTCGCCCATGGTGAGGGCCTCGGTCTGGTCGTGGGTGACGTAGACCGTGGTGATGCCCAGACGGCGCTGGAGGCCGGCGATCTGCGTACGGGTCGAGACACGGAGCTTCGCGTCGAGGTTCGACAGCGGCTCGTCCATGAGGAAGACCTGCGGCTCACGCACGATGGCGCGACCCATGGCGACACGCTGACGCTGACCGCCGGAGAGCGCCTTCGGCTTGCGGTCCAGGTACTCGGTGAGGTCGAGGATCTTCGCGGCCTCTTCGACCTTGGCGCGGATCTCGCTCTTGTTGACGCCGGCGATCTTGAGCGCGAAGCCCATGTTGTCGGCGACGGTCATGTGCGGGTACAGCGCGTAGTTCTGGAACACCATCGCGATGTCCCGGTCCTTCGGCGGCAGGTGCGTGACGTCGCGGTCACCGATGCGGATGGAGCCGCCGTTGACGTCCTCGAGCCCGGCGAGCATGCGGAGCGAGGTCGACTTGCCACAGCCGGAGGGCCCGACGAGGACGAGGAACTCGCCGTCGGCGATCTCGATGTCGAGCTGGTCGACGGAGGGCTTGGTGGCACCGGGGTACACCCGGGTCGCCTTGTCGAAAGTGACGGAAGCCATGGTGATGTGTCCCTTCACCGGCAGGAACGTGCCGGACGATCCGAGTAAAGGAAGGATTGAGGTCTAGTCCACCTAGGTGAACCGCAAGTGACGCTACCTGGCGATGCCCGATCTGTCAGCAGTCCAGAGGCCGCAAGATTTCCGGCCGCCGCCCGGCCGGGGTTGGTTACACTGCACTCGCTGCCTCCTTAGCTCAGCTGGCCAGAGCACCGCTCTTGTAAAGCGGGGGTCGTCGGTTCGAACCCGACAGGGGGCTCACGGCGAAGGGCCAGCGCAGGGGCATGTTTCCCCGGCGCTGGCCCTTTCGCATGATCACGGCCGTGCCACCTACGTGCCAGAAGGCCCTTCCTGGCGGGCTTGGCGGATCATCTCGCCGAGCTTCCCGGCCTTGGCGCGGGCAGCGGTCCAGTCGTCCCGGAAGTTGCTCCGTCGGAGAATGCCGCCGCGGGGCCCCCGGAAGAGGTGACCGTCCTGCCCGGGACCGGCGAAGTGCTCCAGGTGGTGAGCGAGGTCGGGATCTCCACCCAGGACTGGGCCGACACACAGCGCCTGTGGGGCTACCACCAGATGGGCCACGCCCCCGGCCCTGCTCAGTGGCGATCGGGCTTGGCAGCCACGACCTGGGGGTGGCCGACGCCGCAGTCGACCTGTACAAGCGCGGCATGGCCCCACTGCTCGTTCTTCACTGGGGCGACCAGCCCGACGACACGCGAACGCATGCCCCGCGGCGAGGCCGTGCACTACAAAGAGCGGGCGATCGAACTCGGCGTCCCTGACTCTGCGGTGATGGTGGAGCCACGGGCCCGTAACACCGGCGAGAACATCCGCTTCTCGCGGAACCTCCTCGCCGAGGCCGGCATCGAGGTGTCCTCAGTTCTGCCGATCAGCAAGCCCTACGAAGAGCGGAGGGCTTACGCCACCGCGAGGAAGCTGTGGCCCGAAGTCGAGATCGTCAGCGCTTCGAACCCTATGGCGCTCCAGGACTACGTCGATTCGATCGGCGACGTCCGCATGGTCATCGACATGCTCGTAGGCGCTCTCCAACGACTGCTGGTCTATCCGGACCAAGGCTTCATGATCAGCCAGCAGGTGCCTAGCGACGTGGTCGATGCGTATAAGCGCCTCTGCCAAGGGGGCTTCACGAGCCGCCTCCTCCGGGGCAAGGAAGGTCACATCCTCAGCCAGGCGCGCCGGTGACGGGCGACTGCGTACACGGATTCAACTTGTTCAGGCGTGAGCTTGCCAGTGAGAGGGCCGAGAGCCGCTACCTCACGCTCCTGATAGACGCGGACGCTGTACTGGGTTGCCGCGCGCTGTAAGCGCTCAACGCCGACGAACACCAGGACGGGCTCCACGGGCACGTCGAAATCGCAGTACCGCCCCAACACCCCTCGTACGTACTCGGCCTCAGCCTTGCTCGCGGCTGCATAGGGGTGCGGCTTGCCGCCGTTGACCTTGGCCATCGTGTCGCCGACCCAGACCGAAGCACCCCGGTGGGTCTTGGTGTTGATGCTGAACACGCCGCCCGGACCAATCAACAGGTGATCAATGTCGCCGCCACTGCTCTTCTGGATGCCGTGGAGGGTCCGCCAGCCAAGTGGGGCCAGACGCTTCAGCTCTCGGCCGACACGCCGCTCCCCCTCAAGCCCGGTGTACCAGCTGTCCCAATCGGATGACCGGCGCAGCAGCTTGGCCACCCAGCGTTCGGTGGTTGAAGGTCCTTGCTCAGCCATCCGGCGGAGGATCCCCGCACCAGGGCGGAGGCCTGCCAGGTCTTCAATGGGTGAGAGAGGTGGGAGGGATGCCGGCCGTGAAGGATGTCTCCGGGCTGATGGCGTTGGCTGTTGAGCGCGAGGCGCGGGAACCGATGCAGCAGCACCGGCGCGCGTGGGTCCGACGGTCACGCCTTCACCGAGGTGTCTGCTGAGGAGGACTATGGCCTCATCCCCATACTTCTGATTCTTGATCGTCACGACCTTGGTCGCCCGGTCTGCCCATGCGACAGCGTCCCCGTTCGGCAGGTTCACATAGAGCCGATCCTTGCCATGCCGCTTCCACGGACTCACCGTCAGATCGCTCATCAGTCCCCCCACGCAGCTGCCCCGAGTTACATGCCAGCAGTTGCCGACTACGTCGGCAAGACCGCCCTCACAGGGGGAGCTGTTACAGGTTTCTCTACCTCATCAAGGCACCCGCCGCGCACGGCGCGGCGCGCGCGGCCCGTCGCCCGGGCCTGCGCTCCTGTCTGACGCCCCGCTCCAGCCCGGGCGCCGTCCGCACGCCTGACAGCTTGGGTTGATGGGCAGCCACAGCAGGCCTTCAAGCACGGCAACCGTCACATGGCACGCGTAGCCACGAGCGCTGCCGACTGCGGCCAAGACGGGCGACCAGAAGACGGCCAGCGGCGAGGGAGGGGTGGCCTCTTGCGCACCGCGGCCGACTGACGGGCCTGAGAGGGCGGGGCGCCGTACCCCTGCCGTCACGGATGACGGGAGCGTAAGGCGACCGCACCACCGGGAATGGGCGGGCAGGGTGCAGCTGCTGCCGCGATGCGGCACAGGCCGGTGTGGTCGCTCCGCGTCGGTGCCGGTATGACCGTGGCTGATGAGCGTGTCGTCTGGGTGGGCGAAGTCGCTGACGCGTGCCGCCTCAAGGTCACATCACCGGGGGATCCCCTGCCCTGCCTCAGTGAGTACCAATGTCAGGCATCCCAACCACTCGCCAGACTGCGGGTACTCCCAGTTTTCGGCGTCTGCCAGAAGGGCTGGAAGGTCCTGCTTCGGGATGGGAGGTCCGGGTTGAAATCCTGCTCCCCCATCGGGTGCAGTCCAGGGAATCACCCGGCACACCTCGATCCATCCTCTGTCGACAAGTGGCATGAGGATCGAGGTGAGATCCGAGGCAGGCCCGGACCTCAGTGGTTCATCCAGGTCACCCCAGACGCCCGGCAGGATGTCGATCTCGGTCGCATTGATCATAAAGGCGCGTTCTGCGGAGGACAGCTCGTCTGTTGCGGGATGGCTCACCCAGGCAGTTTCGCAGGCAAGAGCACTCCCGGACCAGGCCAGGGAAGCGTGCCACTCCCGTGCCCGAACGAGCGGTAAGTCACGGGGGGCACCAGGCAATCGTGGGGCCGGAAACGTCGACGGCCCCTGACCATCGATCCTGGTCAGAGGCCGTTCAACTGCGGTGGGTGTGGGATTTGAACCCACAGTGACATCGCTGCCACGACGGTTTTCAAAATCACTTAAAGAGGGAGACTTGTCTATTGGAGCTTCATCGACCTACTCGCTCGGGAGGGCCGGGCCCGCGCCCTAATAGATGGATAGTGGCGGTACTTTCACTCTCAGCCCCGCATCACTCAATTCCTGCTGCCAGCGTGTTTCTATCTCTGAACGGCTGCGCCGGATCTCCCCCCACCCTTCGATTGAAGGCGGCAAGTCCTCCCCTCTTGCCCATGCCCCCATTAGCATCCGGGTCTCACTCCTGGCAAGGAATCCTACCTCTGCGACCGTGTATCCCCCCACGTCGCCCGCTGCCGCAAGATCCAGGAAATAGCATATCTCAGCGACGCGTTGACGCAGCTCGGCGTCGAGGATGAAGGACTGCTCGAAGCCCAGGATCGTGCATACCCTGGCAACACTCAACACGGCCTCCTCCCTGGGCTGATTCACAAGCCTGATGGGGTTCTCCAGATAGGCTGAGAGAATGTTTTCTGCGGCACTCCTCTCTCTGGCT
This sequence comes from Streptomyces sp. NPDC056169, assembly GCF_042268445.1. Taxonomy (NCBI): domain Bacteria; kingdom Bacillati; phylum Actinomycetota; class Actinomycetes; order Kitasatosporales; family Streptomycetaceae; genus Streptomyces; species Streptomyces sp. NPDC056169. The sequence continues at coordinate 95,360 of NZ_JBHJUO010000025.1, forward strand.
TCCTTCTCCCTTCTGTTGTCATCTTCAATCGCCTGACTTCGAGCTATATTGGCGTCCTCCAGGGCCTCTTGCCGGGCTATTTGTGATTGACGGCGAGCCCCGATTCTCCCTATTGCTTCACCGCTCAAGCCGATGAGTCCGCCGATAAGGACGGTGGCAATCGTTCCCCATTCCATATTCTCTCCCCGCTTCAGAAACACATCTCGCAAGAATGATCGCCGATATCGACCTTCCCAGCTGCGGACCCGTGCAGCGCACGTACCTACGCAGGGCCGGTTCTCGACTGACCATCCCCATGTGTGAGAGTCGGCATGCATCATCGTCAGCGAGGGCCTCGGACCCACCCGGCTCTGAGCGGCAACCGCCGGAATGGCCGTTGCTGACTGATCCGGCGAGAGCTACGGATCAGGTGTTGCCCACCCCGTGCCACATCCGTGCCAGAACGTGCGGGGACCCACGGGGAACGAGGGGCGACTACAGGGCCTGAATATCGGATCAGCCAGCACCACAACCACGCAGGTCAGACGCGTGCACGCCCTCCCGCTCTTGTAAAGCGGGGGTCGTCGGTTCGAACCCGACAGGGGGCTCCAGGTAGGACATGCGAAGACCCCCGACCGATCTTGGTTGGGGGTCTTTGGCGCCTACGGGTGACATCAACGGGGGCGGTCAGCCTCGGTCGGGCCTCGGGCGTTTCTTCAGGAGTCGGTCCATGTGGCTGATGGCCTCGCGCTGGGTGTCCTGGACGACGTGGGTGTAGACGTCCATGGTGATGCTGATCTGGCTGTGGCCGAGTATCTCCATGACGACGCGGGGCGCGATGCCCGCGGCGGTGAGGAGCGTCGCGCAGCCGTGCCGGGTGTCGTGGAGGCGGATGAGCCTGAGGTCGGCCGTCTCGCTGACGCGGACGAAGGAGCGGTGGACGTTGCGGGGCTCGACGGGTCGGCCGGTGCGGGTGGCGAAGACGTAGCCGGTGGCTGTCCACTCCGTACCGGCCGCTTCGTACGTCGCCTTCTGCCCCATCCGGTGCCGGCGCAGGGGAGCGAGGCACATGGCGGGGGCTTCGTGAGCGGGTGCCGGCCGTGAAGGGGCTGAGGCGGGGAAGGGTGGTTGGTGGGCAGAGGCTTGTTGGCCCACAAGCTCTGTCTTACGCAGAGGACTTGCTCCATCAGCATGCGCTACAGCAGCTCCTGCAAAAACGATCACAGAGCCTCTACAGCCGTGGTCTTCTACAGGGGTGGAAGCCATAATCGCCAGCGCCATCGCCGTCTTGGGCACCCTGCTTGGTTCGGGGATCACCCTGGGAGTCCAGCGGCGCATCACTGAGAGAGGCCACCAGTTCACACGGGACGAGAAGCTGCGTCAGGAACGGCTGGACGCGTACACGGCCTATGCGGCGGCTTTGATCGACTACCGGCGGTGTCTCGTGCACCTTTGGTTTTGTACGCATGAGCAGCCCCCTCCGGAAGCCGCTGAGGCTGTGCGGATCCGGGCATACGACCTCAGGTCCAAGGCTCAGGAGGCTCTGTTCCGGATGCAGATGCTCACCGACAATGAAGAGCTGAGCCGCAAGGGTGAGACCTTGCTTGCCGAGATCATGACCGTACACAAAACAGACAACCGGTCAGAGCTGGATCAGCGAAGGACGCACACGCGGGATGGTATTGCTCATCTAGTGAGGGCAGCGAAGCAACACCTCTGAGGCTAGCTGTCCGGTAGTCGGGCCGCCTCTCAAGACCGGCACTGACATGAGCGGTGAGTGTCTGACTGCGTGACAACGCCGACGAACAGCGGCGGACGACCGCGAACTTCTGCGGACCATCAGCGCAGGTGAGAGGCGTAGCAGCACAAGGGGGCGCCCTCACTCAAGTTGCTTCGGGACGAACAGATCGTCGGTACAGCAGCGCGGAAGCGACAACCCCAGCAAGGGAACTTGCTACGCAGGAATCCGTCCACCTCCCCGGGTGTGTGTGGTGGTCGCGTGCTCCGGTGGGTTTGTGGGTGTGTGAGTACCATCTCGCATGGCCTATGTGATCACCGCCGCCCATCCTGACGACGCCGCGGCATTGGGGCCCTTGCACCTGCGGAACTGGCTGCAGAACTACGCCGACGCAGACGCGGGGATCGACGAGTCCTGGATCCGTGAGCACCGCGGTTCGTCCGCCACGGCGGAAGGGATCGCGCAGTGGCGTGACTTCATCGAGGCTGCCGACCAGGACCCGGCCCCGCACTTCTGTCGTGTCGTCCGGTCCGAGACGGAGATCGTCGGTTATCTCTGCGGGCACTGGGAGGAGGGTGAGTCGGTCACCCTCGGGCCCATGTATTTGCTGAATGACGCTCAGGGGCACGGACTCGGTGGCCGCATGATGACCGAGTTCCTCGCCTGGGCAGGGCCTGCCCGCATTCGGCTGGGGGTCGTCGACTGCAACGAACGTGCGATCCGGTTCTATCGACGCCACGGCTTCGAGATCTCCGGCGAGCGTTACCTCTGGCGAGGCAGGCTGCCGACCCTGCCGATGACCCGCGAAGCCTCGTCGGCCGTCGACGTCGACGTCGAAGTCGGCTTCAGCTGAGTGTGCCGCCGGCGGGGTGCTGCGTCGTCGAGTGCTCATGTGCCGAGTCCATGTCCCTCCGCGAGGCCGATCCCGCTCCTGCCGCACAGTCGGGGCGTCGAGGCTTTGGTGTTCCTGTTTTCCCGGGTGGTCCTGTCCGGGACACTTGTGCCGTACGGGGGCGTACAGGTGGCGTTCGGGGAGGGGTGCGTGGATGGGGCGGCGTTCCGGTGGGCTGATCGGGGTCTGGGCCGAGCAGCAGCGGGTTGCGCAGAGGGAGCGGGAGGGGCAGCAGCAGGCGGTGCTGCGTCAGCGCAGGGAGGCGGAGAGCGCGCAGCGGGCGTACGAGCGGGACGTCGCCCGGATGCAGAAGGAGCAGAAGGCCGCCTATCGGCGGCATCGCGAGGATGACGCTCTGCGGCGGACCCACGAGCTGGACGCGCGGGTCGCGCAGCTTCAGGGGCTGCTCGTCTCCGGGTGCCGGGCTCCCTCCTTCGGCGTCGAGGGGTTGCGGCGGAGCGAGGACGTCGAGCCGTTCGCACCCGGGGCGTTGGGCGTGCCCGTCGCCATGCCGGACCAGCAGTACTACCAGGAGCACGGCGGGCGGGCGCGGTTCGAGCGGGACTGGTACGCGGCGCAGGCCGCCGAGGCGCGGCGCGTCGAGCAACTGGCCGCCTACCGGCGGGAGTACGACTCCTGGGCGGCGGCGCGGATCGAGGAGGTCCGGCGGCACAACGACGGCATCGCCGGGACCGCCGACGCGTTGAGCGCCGGTGAGCCGGAGACGGTCGTCGAGTTCTTCTCGGCGGTGCTTTTCGCCTCGACCTCTTGGCCCGAGGGGTTTCCTCGCGAGGTGGCCGCCGCCTACGACCGCGCCGGGCGGACCTTCGTCCTGGACTGGGACCTTCCCGAGTACGACATCGTGCCGGTCGCCAAGGGGGTCAAGTACCTGCCGGGCACGGACCAGGACAAGGAAGTGCCTCGGCCCGTTACCCAGCGGCGCGTTCTCTATCGGGACGTGCTCGCGCAGAGCGTCCTGCTTGCCGTGCGGGAGTTGTTCTCCGCCGATGTGGGCGGGGTGTTGGAGAGCGTTGCCCTCAATGGGTACGTGGGGGGTGTCGATCCTGCCACCGGGCTTGCCGGGCGGGTGTGCGTGGCCTCCGTCGTCGTGGGGCGGCGGGACTTCGACCGGTTGAACCTGGAGCTCGTCGGGGCCGTGGAGTGCCTGACCGGGGCCCTCGCCGGGCGGCTGTCCGCCAGGCCCGAGGAGCGGGTCGCCGTGGTGCCGCTGCGCGGGCCCGAGCAGGTGGGCTCGGACGTCGTCGTGCAGGGGGACGGCGAGGAGCCCGATCTGCTCGCCATGGATCCGATCGCCTTCGAGGGGCTCGTCGCCGAGCTGTTCCGGGCCCGCGGACTCCAGGCCGTCACCACGCGCCGGTCCAACGACGGCGGCGTGGACGTCGAGGCGCTGGATTCCGATCCGATCAGCGGCGGCTCGATCGTCGTGCAGGTGAAGCGGTACCGGAACACCGTCCCGCCGACCGCCGTACGCGATCTGTACGGGACCGTGCAGGACGCCGGGGCCAACAAGGGCGTCCTCGTCACGACCTCGAAGTTCGGGCCGGGCTCCTACGCCTTCGCCAACGGGAAGCCGCTGACGCTGATCTCCGGGGTCGAGCTCGTCGATCTGCTCCACCAGCACGGGCTGCGGGGGCGGTTGGGGTCGGGGGAGGTGTCGGAGCCCGCTCCTGAAGCGGGCGTGGCGGGCGTGGCGGGTGCGGGGGGTACAGGGGTTGCGGGGGGTGCCACCGCCGAGGCCGACGACGACTTCAATCTGCTCGGCATGGTGTGGTCGGGGTCCGTCGCCCTTGATGTGTGCGCCCTGGTCTGCGCCGGCAACCGGGTCCTCGGCGACGAGTGGTTCGTCTTCTTCAACAACCCTGCCACGCCTGACGGTTCCGTGGCGATGGTGGCGGCCGCCCCCGGCGACCGGGCCGCCGTACGGGTCGGCTTCGACGCGCTGCCCGCCCGCGCCGACCGGCTCGTGCTGGTGGCCGCGGTGGATCCGGAGGTGAACCCCGACGCCGACCTCGGCGGGTTCGCCGACGCGGGCATCCGGCTGCGGGACGACTCCGGCGTCGAGCTCGACCGCCTTGAGGTGTCCGACGGGCGGCCCGGGGAGACCGCGCTCGTCCTCGGGTCCTTCCGGCGGCGCCCCGGCGGCAACTGGGACTTCGTCCTCGGCGGCAAGGGGTACCGGGGCGGGCTTGAGGAGTTGGTGGGGGACTTCGGGATCGAAGTGGAGTGAGCCCACGGGGGTTGGTGGGTGGGGGTGTGGGGTGGGGGGTGTTCGGTCGTGGGTGGTCGGTCGTGGGCCCGGTGGCTGTGTCCGACGGGCCCCCTTCTCCCTCAGTGGCGGCCCGCCACCTTGTCCGCCAGCACCGCCACCCGGTCCGTCTCCGCGCTGTGGCCCGTGAGCTCGCGGCGGTCCGCGCCTCGGAAGGCCGCGTACATCGTCTGGACCGCGAGCCAGCGCAGCGGCTCCGGTTCCCACTTGCGGACCCTGTGGTTGACCCAGGGGAGGGCCGTGAGGTCGGTCGGGCCCGCCTGGCCCGAGTCCTGCTGGATCAGGTCGCGGAGGGTGCGGGCCGCAAGGTTGGCCGTGGCGACGCCCGAGCCGACGTAGCCGCCCGCCCAGCCCAGGCCCGTCGAGCGGTCGAGGGTGACGGTGGCGCACCAGTCGCGGGGGACGCCGAGGACGCCGGACCAGGCGTGGTCGATGCCGATGCCGGCGAGCTGCGGGAAGAAGCGGACCAGGATCTCGCGGAGGGCCTCGATCGTCTGGGGCTGGGTGCGGCCGTCGTTGTCGGTCTTCGAGCCGTAGCGGTACGGGACTCCCCGGCCGCCCAGCGCGATGCGGCCGTCCGCCGTGCGCTGCGCGTACATGTAGGCGTGCGCCATGTCGCCGAGGGTCTCGCGGCCCTCCCAGCCGATGGAGTCCCACTGGGCGTCCGTGAGGGGCTCGGTCGCGATCATCGAGGAGTTCATCGGCAGCCAGGTTCGGCGCTGGCCCGCGAGGGAGGCCGTGAAGCCCTCGGTGCAGCGCAGGACGTACGGGGCACGGACCGTGCCGTACGGGGTGATCGCGTGCTTCGGCTTGATCTCCGTCACGGGGGTCGATTCGTGGATCGTGACGCCGAGCGCCTCGACGGCCGCCGCCAGGCCCTTGACCAGCTTCACCGGGTGCAGGCGGGCGCCGTGCGGCGTCCATGACGAGCCGACGGCGCCGGTGACGCGGATGCGGGCGGCCGTCTCCCGGGCGCCGTACAGCTCGCGGTCCGCTTCGCCGTAGCCGAGTTCGGTGGCGTGGAACTCCTTCAGGCGGGACAGCTGGGCCGGGGTGAGCGCCACTTCGAGGACGCCTCCGCGGTGCTGGTCCGCCTCGATCTTCTCCGTCTCGCAGACGTCGAGGACCTCGTCGACGGTGGCGTTCATGGCCTGCTGGAGGCGGACGGCGGCCTCGTGGCCGTGGAGCTTGGCGTAGCGGGCGCGGCCCGCGATGCCATTGTAGAGCCAGCCGCCGTTGCGCCCGGAGGCGCCGTAGCCGCAGAACTTGGCTTCGAGGACGGTGATGTTGAGGAACGGGACGGCCTTCTTGAGGTAGTAGGCGGTCCACAGGCCGGTGTAGCCGCCGCCGACGATGCAGACGTCGGCGGCGGTGTCGCCGGGGAGCGGCTCGCGGGGCTCGGGGGCGCCCTCCTGCCCGTACCAGAACGAGATGCCGCCGTTGACCGTACTCATGTGTCGTTCCTCAGTCCGTCTGCCGGGTGCGTGGGCGGGACGTTACCGGGGGCCTTGGGCCTGTGGATACGGGTCTTTCGGCGGCGGTTTCCGGGTGGGGCCCGGCCTAGGTTCGGGGGAGTGGATCCGGTGCGGACTCCGTGCGGATTTCGTTGCTCCGGAAGGGCTCTCCCATGGTCGTCCGCAGGACCCGCCGTGTCGTCGCCGGCGCTGTCGTCGTCGGTCTCATGGGGCTTGCGGGAGTGGGGTGTTCGGCGGGCGGTGCGCCCGTCGCGGCGACGGTGGCCGTGGCTCCCGGCGAGAACGCCGAGGTGCTCGCCGGGCTTCCCGCCGTCGTGGACGGTGCGAAGATCGTCGTGGGGAAGTCGACGGCTCCCCACACCGTCACCGTGCTCGTCGATCCCCGGTGCAGCTACTGCGCGAAGTTCGAGGCGAGCGCCGGGACGGTCCTCGCCGACGAGGCCGCTGCGGGGAACGTGCGCGTCGAGTACGTCGTCGCCTCCTTCCTGGACGCACGGACCGGCGGTACGGCCTCGGCGCGCGCCGCGAACGCGCTGCGGGCGGCCGTGGACGCCGAGGCCGGGGAATTCTCGAAGGCGCTGCGCGACGCCGGTGTCTAGCCTGGCCGTGTGATTCACGTACCCGAAGAACTCGCGCGGTCGCAGGCCAAGTACAACGGGGAAGCGGGCCGGGCGTTCGTCGCCGGGCTGCCGGGGCGGGCCGAGGAGTTCCTCGGCCGGTGGGGGCTGCGGGTCACCGGCCCCTCGATGCACGGCGTGGCCTCGCTGGTGCTGCCCGTGGAGCGGGTCGCGGACGGTACCCGCGCCGCGCTGAAGATGCAGCTCCTCGACGACGAGTCCGAGGGGGAGCCCGTCGGGCTGCGGGTGTGGGACGGGGCCGGCGCGGTGCGCCTCGTCGAGCACGACGCCGCGACCGGGACGATGCTGCTGGAGTGGCTCGACGCCGCCCGGCCGCTCTCCTCGGTCGCCGACACCCGGGAGGCCCTGCGGATCGTGGCGGGGCTGCTCGCCCGGCTCGTGGCGGTCCCCGCGCCCCCGGGGCTGCGGACCCTCGGCGACATCGCCGCCGGGATGCTGGCGGACGTACCGGAAGCGGCCGCACGGCTCGGCGCGGCGGACGCGGCCGTCCTGCGGGACTGCGCGGCCGCCGTACGGGACGTGGTGGGCGAGCCAGGGGACCGGCTGCTCCACTGGGACCTGCACCTGGACAACGTGCTCGCGTCGGAGCGCGAGCCCTGGCTGGCCATCGACCCCAAGCCGCTCGCCGGGGACCCGGGGTTCGATCTGCTGCCCGTGCTCATGGACCGCTTCGATCCCCATCCCGACGAGGCCCTGTGGCGGTTCGACCTGCTGGCCGAGGTCGTCGGCGACCGGCGGCGGGCGGTGGCGTGGACGCTCGGCCGGGTCCTGCAGAACGGGCTCTGGGACGTCGAGGACGGCGAGCCGGAGCTGGCTGCCGAGCAGGTGGCGCTCGCGCGAATCCTGCTGGCCAGAAGGGCGTGACTCGGGGCAGGCTGGTCCCATGATCCGTACCGCCACGCCTGCCGATGTCCCCGTCGTCTTCGCCATGATCCGCGACCTCGCGGAGTACGAGAAGTCCCTCCACGAGGTCCGTACGACCCCGGACCAGCTCCACGAGGCCCTCTTCGGCGACCGCCCCGCCGCCTTCGCCCACATCGCGGAGACGGAGTCCGGCGAGGTCGCCGGCTTCGCGCTCTGGTTCCTCAACTTCTCGACCTGGCGCGGTGTCCACGGCATCTACCTGGAGGACCTGTACGTCCGTCCGGAGATGCGGGGCGGCGGCCACGGCAAGGCCCTGCTGGCCGAGCTCGCCCGGATCTGCGTGGACCGCGGCTACGAGCGCCTGGAGTGGTCCGTCCTGAACTGGAACAAGCCGTCGATCGACTTCTACGAGTCCCTGGGCGCCCGCCCGCAGGACGAGTGGACGGTGTACCGCCTCACGGACGGGGCGCTGGCGGAGCTCGGTGGAGCGGGAGTGTTGTAGGAAGGGGGCATGGATATCGAGCAGCGGTTTCAGCGGATCACCGACTTCATCGAGGCGCGCCTGACGCCCCTCTTCGACCCTTCGAACGGGAAGGACCACGGCTTCGGGATGGACGACACGTCCCGGGCCCTGCGCGCCCTGCGCTACACGGTGCAGGCCGCGTCGGCGGTCAAGGGGCTCGTGGAGAAGCGGGAGTCGGAGCCGGAACTGCGGCCCGTGGTCGACCAGGCCCTTGAGCACAACTGGGACGTGCTGCGATCCGCCGCCCGCATGTGGGAGGACCACGCCGACTTCCAGAAGGAGTTCAAGGCGCATTCCTGGGACGTCATCGGCGTCTGAGCCCGGCTGAGCCCCCTGGTCCGTCGGCGTGTGGTCTGTCGGCGTGCCGCCGCCTGCTGATCTTCTACGGGATCAGGACCACCTTGCCCGTCGTGCCCCGGTTCTCCAGGGCGCGGTGGGCCTCCGCCGCGTCCGCCAGGGGGAAGCGGCGGACCGCCGGGCGGAGGCTGCCGTCGGTCGCGGCGGCGAGGGCGGCGAGTTCGAGGTTCCGGACGTTGCCGCCCGCCTTCTGGATCATGACGGGGCCGAGGACGGACTCCGAGGTGATGCCCCGTTCCGCGAGCTCCTCCGGCGTGAACGTCAGCGCCTCGCCGTCGTGCAGGCCCGTGCCGGACCAGCCGAACACGAGGTGCTGCCCGCCCTCCCCGAGGAGGTCCACGGCGGCGCGGCCGGTGTCGCCGCCGACCGAGTCGAAGACGACGGTCGCGGAGCGCCCGCCGAGGTGGGCGCGGACCTTCTCCGGCCAGTCCGGCTCCTTGTAGTCCACGGCGAAGTCTGCGCCGTTCGCCTCGACGAGCGCGACCTTCGCGGGGCCGCCGGCGAGGCCGACGACGGTCGCGCCCGCGTTCTTCGCGTACTGGACGAGCAGGGTGCCGATGCCGCCCGCGGCCGCCGGGACGATCGCGACCGAGTCGGGGCCGAGCTCGGTGAAGCGGAGGATGCCCAGGGTCGTGCGGCCCGTGCCGATCATCGCGACGGCCTCGGCCTCCCCGAGGTGCTCGGGCAGGGCGTGCAGGCGGGCGGCGTCCGTGACGGCGAGTTCCGCGTACCCGCCGGGGACCATGCCGAGGTGGGCGACGACCCGCTTGCCGAGCCAGGACGGGTCGGTGCCCTCGCCGAGCGCGTCCACGGTGCCGGCGACCTCGCGGCCGGGGATCGTCGGGAGCGTGGCGGGGGCGGGGAACGGGCCGGTGTGGCCGAGGCGCAGCGCGGTGTCGAGGAGGTGCACGCCGGCGGCGGCGACGCGGATGCGGACCTGGCCGGGCGCCGGTACGGGGTCGGCGGTCTCCTCGTAGGTGAGGTTCTCGGCGGGGCCGAAGGCGTGGAGGCGGATGGCGTGCATGACGGTTCCCCTGTCGTCGTGTGGCGTCGGTACGGCGTCGTGGTGGCGTCGGACGTGGTCGTACGTCGCCGTGCGTCGTCGTACGGGAGCTTTCCCGCGGTGCTTTCTTCGTGACAGGAAGAGCCTCCGACCTCAAGCGCGCTTGAGGTCAAGCAGTTCCGTGCGGACGGCCAGCGACACCGCCTCGATCGCGCTCGTGAACGACACCTCCGACAGCACTCCGGGCGCCGCCACCTGGTCGCCCACCAGGTACACGCCGTCGCCCCGGTCGATCGCCGGCCGGTCGCGCCAGGTCGTGCCGGGCCGGTCCACCGCTCCCGTACGGCCCTGGGACACGGCCTCCCGCCGCCACACCGTCCGCTCGCGCCAGCCGGGGAAGCCGCGGTCGAGCAGCCGCTCGGCGTGGGCGACGCCGTCCGCCTTGGACTCGTCGGGGCCGATGGGCAGCTGGGCCTGGACCAGCTGCTGTCCGGCGGGGGCGAGGCCGGGGTCCTGCGCCGTGAACCGCTCGACCCAGCCGGGCGCGTCCAGGTCCGAGACCGCGAACGGGTCGCCCTTCCGGGTCCGCAGCGCCAGGTCCAGCAGGACCGTACGCCCGCTGTCCCAGGTCAGCGACGGGTCGCCGAGGAGCCGGGCGGCGGCGGGCAGCGCGGTGGCGACGACCACCGGTCCCTCGTCGAGCGGCAGGCTGTCGACGCGGGACGAGGTCTCGATCCGTACGCCCGTCTCCCAGGCGCGCGCGACCATCCGCTCGATCAGCTGCCCCCAGCCGCCCCGGACGTAGTGCGCCTCGGGCGGCAGGGAGCCGGCCCGGTGCAGGCGCTCCTGGACGAAGCGGGCCGAGAGCGAGCCCGGGTCGTGGTGGAAGAGCGCGACCGCGCTGTAGGCGGCGGCCTCGCGGGCGGTCCGCTCGCCCGCGAGGCCGGTGGCCCAGGTGCGGAAGTCCAGGTCGACGGGGGCCTGCGCGGCGCCGCGCAGGGCCTGGCGCAGCAGGCCGAGCGGCGGGGTGCGGCGCAGGGCGCCGTCACGGTGGAAGCGGAGGCGGAGGGCCTCGGCGGGCGGCAGCGGGGCGAGCGGGCCGAGGAGGCCGCGCTGCTTGAGCCAGGTCCAGTGAGGGCCGCCGGCGTAGAGGGCGTGCGGGCCTTCGTTGGTGCGGTACGTGCCTTCGGCGGTACGGGCCCGGCCGCCGGGCGTCCGGTGGGCCTCGTACACGGTCACCTTGGCGCCGGCCTCGGCGGCGGTGATCGCCGCGGTGAGTCCCGCGAAGCCGCCGCCGATGATCGTGAGCTTGCGCATGTCCGTCTCCCCTGTGTCCCGGTCCGGCCCGGTCCGTTCCCGGTCTCGTGTGGAGGACGGATGACGGGGGCGCGTTTGTGACATCGGGGCGCCGAGAGGGGCCGAGGGGGCTCTGCGGGAGTTCCTGCGGGAGTCTGCGGGAGTCTGCGGGAGTCCTGCGGGAGTCCCGCGGGGCTCTACGGGAGGCGGGGGAAGCGGGCCTGGAGGGACCAGACGGCCGGGTTGTCGCCGAGGCCCTCGTGCATGTCGGTGAGGTCGGCGATCAGGTCGTGCAGGAAGTCGCGGGCCTCGCGGCGCAGTTCGGCGTGGTTGAAGGTGACCGGCGGCTCGTCGCCCGGCATCCAGTCGGCCTCGACGTCGACCCAGCCGAAGCGGCGCTCGAAGAGCATCCGGTCCGAGGACTCGGTGAAGTCGAGCTCCGCGTACTGCGGCTGCGCGGCGCGGCTGCCGCGCGGGTCCTGGTCGAGCTGCTCGACGATGTCGCACAGGGCCCAGGCGAAGTCGAGGACCGGGACCCATCCCCAGGCTGTGGACACCTCGCGGTCGGCCTCGGTGTCGGCGAGGTAGACGTCCCCGCAGAAGAGGTCGTGCCGCAGGGCGTGGACGTCCGCGCGGCGGTAGTCGGTCTGCGGCGGGTCGGGGAAGCGACGGGAGAGGGAGTAGCCGATGTCGAGCACGGGACCGATGGTGTCACGGCACCAGGCCCGTCTCGTACGCGAGGACGACGAGCTGCACCCGGTCGCGGGCGTCCAGCTTGCTGAGGAGGCGCGCGACGTGCGCCTTGGCGGTGGCCGCGCTGATGTGGAGCCGTACCGCGATCTCGCCGTTGGACAGGCCGCGGCCGACGAGGGTGAGCACCTCCCGCTCCCGCGCCGTCACGCCGGTGAGGGGCCGGGACCGGGCGGGCGCCGGGCCCGGTTCGGGGCGGGCCGCGAACTCCTCGATCAGTCGGCGGGTGACGGCCGGGGCGATCAGGGCGTCCCCGGCGGCGACCACGCGGAGCGCCGCGAGGATGTCGTCCAGGGCCATGTCCTTGACCAGGAAGCCGCTCGCCCCGGAGCGGAGCGCGCCGTACACGTACTCGTCGTCGTCGAAGGTCGTGAGGACGAGGACCCGGGGCGCGTCGGGGCCCGCGGTGACGAGCCGGGTGGCCTCGATGCCGTCCATGCCGGGCATCCGGACGTCCATCACGACCACGTCGGGCCGGAGGTCGCGGGCGAGCCGGACGGCTTCGGTGCCGGTGCCGGCCTCGCCGACGACCGCGAGGTCGGGGCTGTCGGCCATCAGGACGCGCAGGCCCGCCCGGACCAGCGGCTGGTCGTCGACGAGGAGGACGCGGATGGGTGGGTCCACGGGGTTCACGGGGTTCGCAGGGTTCACGGGGTTCGCGGGGTTCACGGGGTTCACGGGACGCGGGGGCCTTCCTGGGGAAGCGGCAGGGGCAGCGCCGCGGTCACGTGGAAACCGCCGCCCGGGCGGGGTCCCGCGGAGAAACGGCCGCCGAGGAGCGCTGCCCGCTCCCGCATGCCGACGATGCCGTACCCGGCCCCGGTGGCCGCGGTGGGGGGTTTCGCCGGGCCGTCGTCGGCGATCTCGACGAGCAGCGTGTCCTCGCTCCGGTCCACGGTCACCCGGCAGGCGGGCGTGGACGCGTGGCGGACGACGTTCGTCAGCGACTCCTGCACGATCCGGTACGCCGCCAGGTCGACCTCGGGCGGCAACGACCGCCCGGGTCCGCCGAGGTGCCGCACCTCGACCCGTACGCCCGCGTCGGCCGTGGACGCGACGAGCCGGTCCAGATCGGCGAGGCCCGGAGCGGGGTCCCGCGGGGCGGGGGTGTCCATCGCAGAGGCCCGCAGCGCGCCCAGGGTGCGGCGCAGTCCGGCGAGGGTCTCCCGGCTGGTGGTCTCGATGGTGGCGAGGGCGTTGCGGGCCTCGGCGGGCTGGGTGTCGATGACCCGGCGGCCGACACCCGCCTGGATGGCGATGACGCCGATGCTGTGCGCGATGACGTCGTGCAGCTCGCGCGCGATCCGCAGCCGCTCGGCCGTGACGGCCTCCGCCGCCGTCCGGGCGCGCAGCTCCGACGCGTGCGTGCGCCGCTCGCGTACCGAACGGCCGAGCAGCCCGGCGGTGAGGAGCGCGAGGGCGAGAGCCAGGGACGTGGTGACGAAGACGTTCTGGCCGGAGGTCGTGTACAGCGCGGTGCCGATCTGCGCGAGGAGCGCCACGAGGGCCGCGGGCACCGCGACCCGGAGCGGACGCCGGGCCGCCAGCCACCCGACGCCGACGTCGGCGGCGAGGACCGGGAGGTACACCAGCTCGGGGGCCGGGCGGGTCGTCGCCGCCGCGAACAGTCCGACGAGGAGCAGACCGAGCGCCGTCTCCGGCCTGCGCCGTGCCAGGGGCAGCAGCATGCCGATGCCGGTGGTGATGAGGACGAGACGCAGCTCCGTCGAGCGGAACGGGCCGGCCTGCACGCCGAAGAAGAGGACGAAGGGGTGGGCGGCGGCCATGCACCAGGCCAGGACCCCGGACACGCGTCCGGTGAGGGGGGAAGGGGCGGCGGGCGCGGCCGTGGTCGAGGGCGTGGCGGTGGCGGGCATGGGCCGATCGTAGGCGGGGGCGGACGGCCGGGCATCGGCCCGCGGGCGTACGCCTCCGGGCCACCCCGCCGGCCCGCTCGTGGCCGACGGGCCGATGCCGGCGGGGGTGTCCTCCCGGCAGCGTGGACCGGGTGATCGACGTACGAGAACTGACGAAACGTTATGGCCGCCCCTCTCGCCGAACCCACCGCCGACTCCTCCCTCTCCCCCTCGCTCGGCGAGGGTCGGGCGGAGACGGGTCCGCTCCCGCCGGAGGCCGGTCCGCTCCCGCCGGAAGCGTCCGCGCCGCCGTCGACGGGCTCAGCTTCCGCGTGCGGCCCGGGCGGGTGACCGGGTTCCTCGGGCCCAACGGGGCCGGGAAGTCCACGACCCTGCGGCTGATCCTGGGGCTGAACGAGCCCACCTCCGGGAGCGCGACCGTCGACGGGCGGCGGTTCCGGGACCTGCCCCGGGGGCTGCGGCACGTCGGGGCGCTGCTCGACGCGCACGACGTGCACGGCGGCCGGACCGCCCGGGCGCACCTGGCCGCGCTCGCCCGCACCAACGGCATCCCGCGCCGCCGGGTCGGCGAGGTCCTCGACGAGGTGGGGCTCGCCGAGGTGGCCCGGCAACGGATCGGCGGATACTCGCTCGGCATGCGGCAGCGGCTCGGGATCGCCGCCGCCCTGCTCGGCGACCCGCCGGTCCTGCTCTTCGACGAGCCGGTCAACGGCCTGGACCCGGAGGGCGTGATGTGGGCGCGCGGACTGTTCCGGCGGCTCGCCGCCGAGGGGCGCACGGTGTTCGTCTCCAGCCATCTGATGAGCGAGATGGAGCACACCGCCGACGACCTCGTCGTCATCGGCCGCGGCCGGCTGATCGCCGCGGAGAGCCTGGCGGAGTTCGCCGCGCGCGGCTCCGGTGGCGGGGTGACCGTACGGACCGCCGACCCGGCCGCCGCACCGGGCCTCGCCGCCGCCCTGGCCCGGGAGGGGGCGACCGTACGGCCTCCGGGCGGTGCGGGCGGGGCGTTCACCGTGACCGGGTTGGGTGCGGAACGCATCGGCGCGCTCGCCCTCCGGTCCGGCGCCGTGCTCGCCGAACTGGCCGCCCGCTCCTCCTCCTTGGAGGACGCGTTCATGGAACTGACCGCTGACAGCGTCGAGTTCCAGAAGAAGGGCGGGAACCGATGACCGCCCGTTTCCGGGATCTCCTCGCCGCCGAGTGGATGAAGCTGTGGTCCCTGCGCTCCACCCCCTGGGCCTTCGGCGTCGGCGCGTTCGCCGTCCTCGGCATCAACCTCAACGCGACCTTCGCCGACTACCGGAACTACCCGCACTACGCCCAGGGCATCCGCGACCTGTTCGTGCCCATCTGGGCGATGCGGGACGCCTTCACCCTAGGCGGGGCCATGGTGTTCATGCTCGCGACCGGCTCCATCGGCGCGCTCGTGATCGTCGGCGAGTACGGCACCGGCCAGATCCGTACGACCTTCGCGGCCGTTCCCGACCGGCGGGCCGTGGTGGCGGCGAAGACGCTGGTCCTCACCGGCGTCATGCTCGTGTACGGGGCCCTCGTCGCCGCCGTCTCCTTCGCCGCGACGCAGGCCGTGCTCTCCGGCCGGGGCGTCGGCATGTCGATCGGCTACGAGGGTGCGCCGGCCGCCGTCACCGCGTCCGCCCTGCTCGCCCCGGTGTGCGCGCTCGCCGGCTTCGGCCTCGGGGCGCTCCTGCGGCACACGGCGACCACGATCGTCAGCGTCACCGGAGTCCTGCTTCTGCTGCCCGCGCTCGTCGACGACCGGAACCGCTGGTCGGCGACGTTCCTGCACGCCCTGCCGCAGGGTGCGTGGCGGCGGCTCACGGAGGTGGGCGACTCGCCGGTGCCGGTGCTCTACCCGTGGACGACGGGCGGGGCGTGGACCGTGTACGCGGCCTGGTCGCTGGGCGCGGTGGCGGTGGCCGTGATCGCGGTCCACCGCCGGGACGTGTGAACCCCGCCCCTTGCGCGAGGTTCAGCGGCGGCCGTGGACCGCGCGGGCGACGCGGGGTCCCAGCCAGCGCTTGAGGCGGCGCAGGGCTTCGAGTCGTCCGGCGGCCCGGTCGATCCGGTAGTACAGCTGCGGCGGGATGTGCGGGAGCAGCGGCGAGTGGCGCTGGCCGAGGAGCGCGAACATCTGCGCCGGTTCGAGCCGCATGTAGCGGGGGAGGTTCTCGTACCACTGGGCGCTGTACCGGGCCGCGCTCTGGGCCGAGAGGAGCTCGGCGCGGCGGCGCTTCCCGTATGTGGTGAGGGCGGCGTCGAGGCCGGCGGGGGAGCGCAGCGCCTCGGGGGCGCGCAGGGCGTCCGCGAGGGCGAGCGCGTCCTCCAGGGCCAGGGTGGTGCCCGCGCCGATCGAGTAGTGCGTGGTGTGGGCGGCGTCGCCGAGGAGGACCAGGTTGCCGCGGTGCCAGACCCGGTTGGTGAGCGTGCGGAAGGTGAGCCACTGGGCGGGGCGGGCGGCGTCGTCGGCACCGGCGGCACCGGCGGCACCGTCGGCACCGGCGGCACCGCCGGCGGCGGCGGCGGTCTGCGCGCGGCCGATCAGTTCGTGGCCGTCGAGGAGGTCGTGGAAGAGTTTCTCCAGGAGGCGCAGGCCGTCGGTCTCGCTGCTCGTGTCGAGGCCGAGGCCGGTCCACGTCGCGGGGGAGCACTCGACGACACAGGTGGAGCGCTCGCCGCTGAACCCGTAGGCGTAGCACCAGATCCAGCCGTGCTCGGTCTCCTTGAAGGCGAAGCTGAAGGAGTCGAAGACCTTGGTGGTGCCGAGCCAGACGTACTGGTTGCGGCCGGCGGCGACCTCGCTGCCGAAGTGGTCCGCGTGCGCCTCGCGCAGCACGCTGTTGACCCCGTCGGCGGCGACGACCAGGTCCGCGTCGGCGAGTTCGGGGGCGTCCGGGCCGGTGACGTCGTGCTCGAAGGAGACCCGTACGCCGAGCTCCTCGGCGCGGTCGGCGAGGAGCATGAGCATCCGGCGCCGTCCGATGCCGAAGCCGGCGTCGCCGCGGTGGACGGTCCGCTCGTCGCGGACGATCGCGACGCCGTCGGTCCAGGTGACCGAGGCCTCGGCGACGGCCGCGGCGGACTCGGGATCGCCCGCGCGCAGCTTGTCGAGGAGCCCGGCCCAGTAGGTGACGCCCCAGCCGTACGTGGAGCCCTCGGGGTTCCGTTCGTACACGGCGATGTCGTGGGACGGGTCCTGCCGCTTCAGCAGGATCGAGAGGTAGAGGCCGGCGGGGCCGCCGCCGACGATGGCGAGCTTCACGTGCGCTCCCACTGAGAACTGAGACATGACACCGTGCGGTCGGACGGTAGCGCACAGTAGCAGTGGTGGTGGGGGCGCGGAGGGAAATGGGCCCTACGGCAGCAGGCGGCGTTCCTTCGCCACCGCCACGGCGCCCGCGCGCGTGTCGACGCCGAGCTTCGCGTAGATCCGGCCGAGGTGGGTCTTCACCGTCGCCTCGCTGATGAACAGGGCCCGCGCGATCTCGCGGTTGCCGAGGCCCCGCCCCAGCTGGCCGAGGATGTCCCGCTCGCGGTCGGTGAGGCTCGGCCCCGCCGCGCCCCGCATCCGGTCCATGACCCGGCTCGCGACCGGCGGCGAGAGGGCGGTGCGGCCCTGCGCGGCGGAGTGGATCGCGGCGAACAGCTCCTCGGGCCGTTCGGCCTTCAGGAGGTAGCCGGTGGCGCCCGCCTCGATGGCCCGGGTGATGTCGGCGTCGGTGTCGTACGTGGTGAGGACGAGGACGTGGACACCCGTGGGGGCGATCAGCCGGGTCGCCTCGACGCCGTCGATGCCCGGGCCGAGCTGGAGGTCCATGAGGACGACGTCGGGCTTCAGCTTCGCCGCCATGGCGACGGCCTCCTCGCCGCTGCCGGCCTCGCCGACGACCTCGATGTCGGGGGTGCTGCCGAGGAGGGCGAGCAGCCCGGCGCGGACGACGACGTGGTCGTCGCAGAGGAGGATCCGTACGGACATCACGACTCCAGGGACTGGTGGGAGGGGGAGGGGGAGGGGGAGGGGACGGGGGTGGCGGGCAGGGGCAGGGGTTCGGAGGGGCGGGGGCTCAGGGTGTCAGGGGTATCGCGGCCGAGAGGACCGTGCCCTCGCCGGGCGCGGACTCGACCGTCAGGGTGCCGCCGAGCTGCTGCGCCCGTACCCGCATCGCGCGCAGCCCGTGGCCGCGCAGGCCCGGGTCGCGGGCGACCGCCGGGTCAAAGCCGTGGCCGTCGTCGGCGATGTCCAGGACCACCTGGTCGTCGAGGTACGTGAGGGTCAGGGCGGCGGAGTCGGCGCCCGCGTGCTCGCGGATGTTGGCGAGGGCGCCCTGCGCGATCCGCAGGAGCGCCGACTGCGTCCGGTCGGGCAGCGGCACCGCGGTGCCGTCCACCCGGAAGTCCGCCGACTCGCGGGCCGCCAGACCGCGCAGGGCCTCTTCCAGCCCGCCGCCCTCGGCGAGGTCGGCCGGGGCGAGGTCCTGGACGAAGCGGCGCGCCTCGGCGAGGTTGCGCTCGGCGATGGACTCGGCGGTACGGACGTGGCGGCGGGCGGTCGTCGGGTCGCTGTTCCAGGTGCGGTCCGCGGCCTGGAGCAGCATCTGCTGGCTGGACAGGCCCTGCGCGAGGGTGTCGTGGATCTCCATGGAGAGCCGCTGGCGCTCGGCGAGGGTGCCCTCGCGGCGCTCGATGGCGGCCAGTTCGCGCCGGGTGCGGATCAGGTCGTGGATGAGCGCCCGCTGCCGCGCGGCCTGCCGGTCGGAGTACACGAACACCCCGGTGGCGATGGCGGCGACGGCCGGCGGCGCGACGATCAGGTTCGGGTCCCAGCCGCCGTGGGCGAGCTGCACCTGCGCGAAGACGACGAACGCGGTGAGCAGGACGACCAGGCCGAGCGCGGCACGCGGCGGGAGGGTGCGCAGGCCCGTGTAGAAGAGCGGGACCGCGCACCAGGCGAAGCTGGGCGCGAGGACGACGAGGACGATCCAGACGGCGACGACCGTGCTCAGCCAGGCGATCCGGCGCGGGGCGGCGCGGGTGCCGACGACGGGGCCGAGGAGGTAGAGGGAGGCGAGGGCGCCGGAGAGGGCGACGATCCAGGGGCTGCGGTCCTCCCAGGGGTGGCGCAGCAGGAAGCGGGCGAGGGAGGCGCCGAGGAGGAGGAAGAACGCGATGTGCATGACCCGCGCGAGCCAGGGGGCGTCCGGGTCCTGCTCGGTGGGCGGCCGTGTCGCCTGCCTGCCTTCCATTCCGGACTCCTCGCCTTCCTGACGTGCCGGTCTGACCTGGGGATATCAATCCATCCTGACCCGTAGGGACCAGACCGGCATCAGCCGATCGGCTGACCCGGACGTCCTCCAGTGTGCGCGAGGAGGGCAGCCGGACCGTGGACCGGAAGGCCCCGGGTCCGGCCACAGGATGGATCTCAGAGCGAACGAAGCGAACGAAGCGAACGAACGGCCTCCTCGCCCCGAACGCTCCCCGCCCTCCTCGTTCTCCCCGTCCTCCCCGTCCTCCCTGTCCTCCCCTCCTCCTCACCTCACGGAGTTCCTCATGAAGAAGATCCTCTTCGGTGCCACCGCTGCCGCTGTCGTCGCCGCCGGTACCTTCGGCGCGGTCTCCGCGAACGCCTCCGCCCCGGCCGCCGCCCCCGCCGCCGTCGTCCGTGCCGACGCCGGCAACGACAACCTCCAGCAGTCGACGCACCTGACGATCGAGGCCGCCACCAAGGCCGCCCAGGCGACCCTCGACGCCGCCGAGAAGGAGAACCAGCGCGTCTCCGTCGCCGTCGTCGACCGCAACGGCAACACCATCGTGACCCTGCGCGGCGACGGCGCCGGCCCGCAGTCCTACGAGTCCGCCGAGCGCAAGGCCTTCACCGCCGTCTCGTGGAACGCCCCGACCTCCGTCCTCGCCGGCCGCCTCGCCCAGGCCCCGAACCTGAAGGACATCCCCGGCACCCTGTTCCTCGCGGGCGGCGCCCCGGTCACCGCCAAGGGCGCGCCCATCGCGGGCATCGGTGTCGCGGGCGCCCCGTCCGGCGACCTGGACGAGAAGTTCGCCCAGGCGGGCGTGGCCGCGCTCGCCAACTGAGCTCGCGCTCGGCAGTAGCCCCCCGGCTGGTGGTGGGGGCCCGGGCCCCCCCCCCGGCCCCCCCCCCCGGGGGGGGGGGGGGCCCCCCCAAACCGGCCGGGGGGGGGGGGTTAATTGTGCGGGGATGGGGGGGGGTGGTGGGTGTTTTTCGGGGCGCCCGG
>NZ_JBHJUO010000026.1:0-112146 GCF_042268445.1 Streptomyces sp. NPDC056169
TCCCGCCCCCGGGCCCCCCCCGCGCCCGCTCTGCCTAATCTTTTTGCCGACGGGCCCCCCCCCCCCCCCCCCCCCCGGGGGGGGGGGGGGGGGGCCCCCCCCCCCCCCCCGCTGCGGTACAGCCGTGCTCAGCCACGATCGGCCGTGCTCAGGCGGTCGGACGCGATCAGGCGTCGACCTTCTCCATGACCTCGTCGCTTACGTCGAAGTTGGCGAAGACGTTCTGCACGTCGTCGCTGTCCTCCAGCGCGTCGATCAGCTTGAACATCTTGCGCGCGCCGTCCTCGTCGAGCTCGACCTGCATGGTCGGGACGAAGCTGGACTCGGCCGAGTCGTAGTCGATGCCGGCCGCCTGGAGAGCGGTACGGACCGCGACCAGGTCGGTGGCCTCGCTGATGATCTCGAAGGACTCACCGAGGTCGTTGACCTCCTCGGCGCCGGCTTCGAGGACCGACTCCAGGACGTCGTCCTCGGACAGCTCGCCCTTGGGGAGAACGACGACGCCCTTGCGGTTGAACAGGTACGAGACCGAGCCCGGGTCGGCCATGGAACCGCCGTTGCGGGTCATGGCGACGCGTACGTCGGAGGCGGCGCGGTTGCGGTTGTCGGTGAGGCACTCGATGAGCACCGCGACACCGTTCGGGCCGTAGCCCTCGTACATGATCGTGGCGTAGTCGACGCCGCCGGCCTCGAGGCCGCCGCCGCGCTTGACCGCGGAGTCGATGTTCTTGTTCGGGACCGAGCTCTTCTTCGCCTTCTGGATGGCGTCGTAGAGCGTCGGGTTGCCGTCCGGGTCGGCACCGCCGGTGCGGGCCGCGACCTCGATGTTCTTGATCAGCTTCGCGAAGAGCTTGCCGCGCTTGGCATCGATCACGGCCTTCTTGTGCTTCGTCGTAGCCCATTTAGAGTGGCCGGACATCTGCCTGTCTCCTTCGCGTAACCCTTTACTGAACGAACCCGAGAGATCCTACCGGGATCGGATCAGCTCGCGGCGCGCACCATGTCGACGAACAGGCCGTGGATTCGGTGATCCCCCGTGAGCTCGGGGTGGAACGAGGTCGCCAGGATGTTCCCCTGCCGCACGGCCACGATGTGGCCGCCGTGCTCGGCCAGGACCTCGACCTGCGCGCCGACGGACTCGACCCACGGGGCCCGGATGAAGACGCCCTCGACGGGGCCGTCCTCGACGCCCGTGACGGTGACTCCGGCCTCGAAGGACTCGTTCTGCCGCCCGAAGGCGTTGCGGCGGACGATCATGTCGATGCCGCCGAAGGTCTCCTGGCCCGAGCGCGGGTCGAGGATCTTGTCGGCGAGCATGATCAGCCCGGCGCAGGTGCCGTAGACCGGCAGCCCCGCGGCGATGCGCTCGCGGAGCGGCTCCATGAGGCCGAAGAGCACGGCCAGCTTGGAGATGGTGGTGGACTCGCCACCGGGAATGACCAGGCCGTCGACCTCGGCGAGCTCCTCGGGGCGCCGGACCGGCCTGGCCACGGCGTCAGCCGCGGCCAGGGCGATCAGGTGCTCCCGTACGTCGCCCTGGAGGGCCAGGACACCAATGACGGGAGAGGGGTTCATCGGTGGTTACCAGCCCCGGTTGGCGTAGCGCTCGGACTCGGGGAGCGTGTCGCAGTTGATGCCGACCATGGCCTCGCCCAGGTTGCGGGAGGCGTCCGCGATGATCTTCGGGTCGTCGTAGAAGGTGGTGGCCTTCACGATGGCGGCGGCGCGCTTGGCCGGGTCGCCCGACTTGAAGATGCCGGAGCCGACGAAGACGCCCTCGGCGCCGAGCTGGCGCATGAGCGCGGCGTCGGCGGGGGTGGCGACACCACCGGCGGAGAACAGCACGACCGGCAGCTTGCCGAGCTCGGCGACCTCCTTGACGAGCTCGTACGGGGCGCGCAGCTCCTTGGCGGCGGCGAACAGCTCGTTGTTGTCGAAGCCGCGCAGCTTGGCGATCTCGTTCTTGATCTGGCGCAGGTGGCGGACGGCCTCGACGACATTGCCGGTGCCGGCCTCGCCCTTGGAGCGGATCATGGCCGCGCCCTCGGCGATGCGGCGCAGGGCCTCGCCCAGGTTGGTGGCACCACAGACGAAGGGGGTCGTGAAGGCCCACTTGTCGGAGTGGTTGACCTCGTCGGCCGGGGTCAGGACCTCGGACTCGTCGATGTAGTCGACGCCGAGGGACTGCAGGACCTGGGCCTCGACGAAGTGGCCGATGCGGGACTTGGCCATGACCGGGATGGAGACCGCGCCGATGATCTCTTCGATCATGTTCGGGTCGGACATACGGGCCACGCCGCCGTCCTTGCGGATGTCCGCGGGGACCCGCTCCAGGGCCATGACGGCCACGGCGCCGGCGTCCTCGGCGATCTTCGCCTGCTCGGCGTTGACCACGTCCATGATCACGCCGCCCTTGAGCTGCTCGGCCATGCCGCGCTTGACGCGCGCGGTGCCGGTCTCGGGGGACTGGAAGGTGGTGGAAGGCGTGGTGGACACAGGTACCTCACTCGTGACAACAGGGGTTGACGACAAGATGAGGAAACAGGCCACAAGGGGTCCACATCAAGGGCCAATGTGGACCCGGTGGATCGTTTTCCCAGGTGACGAGGGTTCAGGCCGGGCGATCGGCAAGGGCCACCGGCGGCTCGTCGTCCATTTCGAAGGCCAGCGGGAAGGGCGCGTGGCCTGCGAGGCGGAACCAGCGGACCTTGCGGTGGCGGCGCAGGGCGCGGGCGGCCCGTACGGCGTCGTTGTGGAAGCGGCGCGCCATCGGCACCCGGCGCACGGCCGCGGCCAGCTCCTCCGCGGCCTCCGGGCCGCCGGGCGCCTCCCGTACGAGCTCCACCTGCTCGGGCTCGCCGAAGACGGCCCGCAGGGCCTGGCTGAGCTCGCTCTCGGCGACCTCGCGCTGGTCCTCCTCGGCCTGCCGGGCGGCGTGCGCGGCCTCGTACAGCACGATCGAGGCGGCGGGGTCGAGGACGCCGGAGGTGGCCAGCTCCTGGGTGACCGAGGCCCGGCGCAGGAGCTGGGCGTCCAGGGCGGCGCGGGCGGCGTCGATGCGGGAGTGCAGCCGGTCGAGCCGCCCGGCGGTCCAGCTGAGATAGACGCCGATGAGAATCAGCGCGACGACGGTCCAGATCAGGGTTTCGGTCACGGGCGCACAGGCTACCGGGACGGCCCCCCACCCCGTTGTGGGCATGCGTCCCGCGGGGGCGGGACGGGTGCCCACACGGGGTGGGAGTGGAGGCGGGCGGGGCCTCCCTACAGGCCCAGTCGCGCGCGGAGGCCGACGCGTTCGTCCGTGTCCACCGCCGCCGCCCCGTCCGTGACCGTCTCGTAGACGGCGAGGATGTCCGCGCCGACCGTGCTCCAGTCGAAGCGCCGCACGTGCGACGAGCCCCGGGCGCTCAGCTCCGCGCGCCGCGTCTCGTCGCCCAGGAGCCGGATCGCCGCGTCCGCGAGCGCGTCCGCGTCCTCGTTGGCGAAGAGCTCGCCCGCGCCGCCCTGGTCGAGGACCTGGGCGAAGGCGTCGAGGTCGGCGGCGAGGACCGGCGCGCCGGCCGACATCGCCTCGACGAGGATGATGCCGAAGCTCTCGCCGCCGGTGTTGGGCGCCACGTACACGTCGACGCTGCGCAGCAGCCGCGCCTTGTCCTCGTCGCTGACCATGCCGAGGAACTCCACCCGGGAACGCATCGCGGGCGGCAGCGAGGCCACGGCCTCCTCCTCGTCACCCCGGCCGGCGACGAGCAGCCGGGCCCCCGGCCGCTCCGTCAGGATCCTGGGGAGGGCGCGCATGAGGACGGGCAGGCCCTTGCGCGGCTCGTCGATCCGTCCGATGAAGCCGAGCGTCTCGCCCTGCCACTCCTTCTTCGGTTCGGCGCGGGCGAAGAAGTCCACGTCGACGCCGTTGGGGATGAGCACGGCGTCGCCGCCGAGGTGCTCGACGAGGGTCCGTCGCGCGTACTCGCTCACCGCGATCCGGGCGCTGATCTTCTCCAGGGCGGGCTGGAGGATCGGGTACGCGGCGATCATCGCCCGCGACCGCGGGTTGGAGGTGTGGAAGGTCGCCACGATCGGCCCCTGCGCCGCCCAGCAGGTGAGCAGTCCCAGCGACGGCGAGGTCGGCTCGTGGATGTGGACGACGTCGAAGGTGCCGTCGTGGAGCCAGCGTCGTACCCGGGCGTGGGAGAGGAAGCCGAAGTTCAGCCGGGCCACCGAGCCGTTGTACGGGACGGGTACGGCCCGGCCGGCCGAGACCACGTACGGCGGGAGCGGCGTGTCCTCGTCGGCGGGCGCGAGGACGGAGACCTCGTGTCCGAGCCGGATGAGGTGCTCGGCGAGGTCGCGGATGTGGAACTGGACGCCGCCCGGCACGTCCCAGGAGTACGGGCAGACGATGCCGATCCTCACGCGCCGCGCTCCCCGTCCCGCGCCGGGGCCTCGGGGCGCGCCGGGGTCTCCGGGCGTGCCGGGGTCTCCGGGCGTGCCGGGCCCTCCTTGCCTGCCGCGTCCTCCGGGCGTTCTTCCAGGTCGGCGAGCCACAGTCGTTGCAGCATGTGCCAGTCCTCCGGGTGGTCCGCGATGCCGGCGGCGAAGGCGTCGGCCAGCGCCTGTGTCGTCACGGCCGTCCTCTCGGCCCGCGTACCGGACTCCGGTACGTCGACGGGCGGGTGGATCCGTCCCCGCATGACCGACGTGTCGTCGTACCAGAGCGTCACCGGCAGCAGCAGCGCGCCCGTCTGCTGCGCGAGGATCGCCGGGCCGGCCGGCATCCGCGCCGTGTCGCCGAAGAACGTGACCTCGATGCCGGACGCCGACAGGTCGCGGTCGGCGACCAGGCAGACCAGCCCGCCGGCCCGCAGCCGCCGCGCGAGCGTCCCGAAGGCGGAGCCCCCGGTGTGCGGGAGGACCTCCATGCCGAGGGACTCGCGGTAGGCGACGAAGCGGTCGTACAAGCTCTCCGGCTTGAGCCGCTCCGCGACCGTCGTGAACGGCAGACCGAGCGAGCGGGTCACCCACACACCCGCGAGGTCCCAGTTGGCGAGGTGCGGCAGCGCGATGATGACGCCCCGCCCGGAGGCGACCCCTTCGAGCAGGTAGTGGGCGTCCTTGATGTCGACGTCGCTGTCGACCCGCTCCTTGCTCCACGTCGGCAGCCGGAAGGACTCCATCCAGTACCGCATGTACGAGCGCATGCCGGCCTGGGAGAGTTCGGCGAGCCGCTCGGGCGTGGCGTCCGGCACCACGCGCGCGAGGTTGGACTCCAGCCGCAGGACGCTCTTGCCGCGCCGCTTCCACGTGAAGTCGGCGATCCGGCGGCCGAGGCCGGTCGCGACCGGCTCCGGCAGTTTCTTCACGGTCGACCAGCCGAGGCCGTACAGCCCGTCGGTCAACCGGTCCTTGAGTGCGCTCACGACGTCGCCTCGCTCCCCCTGGCCGCGGCGTCCGCCTCGGCCGACTCGCGCCGTACGGTCACGACGCGCTGCCCCAGGGTCACCGCGCTGCCGACCGCCACGATCCACAGGGCGATCGGGAGCAGCACCTGGACGCCGGGCACGCCGAAGGCGTGCAGTCCGGCGAGACCGGCGGCGACCAGCGAGATGACGAGGCGCTCGGCGCGCTCGATCAGCCCGTTGACGGCGACCGGCAGGCCAATCGATTCGCCACGGGCCTTGGTGTACGAGACGACCTGGCCGCTCGCGAGGCAGAAGATCGCCACGGCGCACATCACGTTGTCGTCGCCCTTGCCCGCGTACCAGAGCGCGAAGCCGCCGAAGATCGCGCCGTCCGCGACCCGGTCGAGCGTCGAGTCGAGGAACGCCCCCCACCGGCTGGAGATCCCCGCCTGCCGCGCCATGTTGCCGTCGACGAGGTCGGAGAAGACGAAGAGGGTGATGACGATCGTGCCCCAGAAGAACTCTCCCCGGGGGAAGAAGACCAGCGCACCGGCCATCACTCCCGCCGTGCCGATGAGCGTGACCGCGTCGGGGCTGACGCCCCGGCGGAGCAGAAACGCGGCGAACGGTGTGAGGACACGCGTAAAAAAGGCACGCGCGTACTTGTTCAGCATGGCCTTCCCGAGGTTCGGTGGGCCGCGCGGCCCCTACGACCACCGGCTCACCCATCGTAGCCACGCGCGTGCCGCCGACGCGGCGGGCACCCTTCACCGCCGCGTCGCCGTCCCCCCGCGGCCCCGTCCGTGTACGACGTATGGACGCGTCCCGAAGCCGGTGCAAAGCTCGAAGGACCACCGCGGGCACCCGCAGGAGCCGCACCGCGACACGCCACTCCCCCGCGCCCGCGTCCCGCCGCACCGTGCGAGCAGTCGGGAGGAACACATCATGGGTGACAAGGCGAACACGGCCGCCGGAGCCGCCGGCAGGGCTTTGACGGCCGACCGGCCCGCGTCCGTACGGAACGTGGTGCTGGTCGGCCACAGTGGATCGGGCAAGACGACCCTCGTCGAGGCGCTCGCCCAGACCGCCGGGGCGGTCAACCGGGCCGGCCGCGTCGAGGACGGCGGGACGGTCTCCGACTACGACGAGATCGAGCACCGCCAGCATCGCTCCGTACAGCTCTCCCTCGTCCCGGTCGGCTGGGACGGGTTCAAGATCAACCTCCTCGACACCCCCGGGTACGCCGACTTCGTCGGGGAGCTGAGGGCCGGTCTGCGGGCGGCGGACGCGGCCCTCTTCGTCGTCTCGGCCGCGCAGGAGGCCGATGCCGTCGCCGCCTCCACCCGCATGGTCTGGGAAGAGTGCGCCGCCGTCGGCATGCCCCGCGCCATCGTCGTCACCCACCTCGACACCGCCCGCACCGACTTCACCGAGCTCACCGCCGTCTGCGCCGACCTCTTCGGGCGCGACGACCCGGACGCCGTCCTCCCCCTCTACCTGCCCGTGCGCGGCTCCGAGGGGGCTGACGGGCACGCGCCCGCCACGGGGCTCGTCGGTCTGCTCTCGGAGCGGATCCTCGACTACTCGACGGGCGTACGACGCGAGGAGGAGCCCGACGAGGGCCAGCGGGAGCTGATCGCGGAGGCCCGCGCCCGGCTCATCGAGGGGATCATCGCCGAGAGCGAGGACGAGACCCTCATGGACCGCTACCTCGGCGGCGAGGAGATCGACGTGAAGACGCTCGTCGACGACCTGGAGAAGGCCGTCGCCCGGGGCAGCTTCCACCCGGTCCTCGCGGCCGCCCCCGCCGCCGACGGCGGGACGCAGGGCCTCGGCACCCTCGAACTCCTGGAACTGATCACCGGCGGCTTCCCCTCCCCGCTGGAGCACGTGCCGCCGGCCGTCACCACGCCCGACGGGCAGCCCCGGCCGCCGATCGCCTGCGACCCCGACGGCCCGCTGGTCGCCGAGGTCGTCAAGACCGCCGCCGACCCCTATGTCGGCCGGATCTCCCTGGTACGGGTCTTCTCCGGCACCCTCCGCCCCGACGAGACCGTGCACGTCTCCGGGCACGGCCTGACCGACCGTGGCCACGAGGACCACGACGTCGACGAGCGGATCGGCGGCCTCAGCTCGCCGTTCGGCAAGCAGCAGCGCCCCCTGCCGCACTGCATCGCCGGGGACCTCGCCTGTGTCGCCCGGCTCGGCCGCGCCGAGACCGGCGACACGATCTCCGCCAAGGACGACCCGCTCCTGATGGAGCCGTGGAGCATGCCGGAGCCCCTGCTGCCGCTCGCCGTCGAGGCGCACAGCAAGGCCGACGAGGACCGGCTCTCGCAGGGCCTCGCCCGGCTGGTCGCCGAGGACCCGACCATGCGCCTCGAACAGAACCAGGACACCCGCCAGGTGGTGCTGTGGTGCCTGGGCGAGGCCCACCAGGACGTCGTCCTCGAACGGCTCCGGGGCCGGTACGGGGTCCAGGTCGACGCCGTGCCGTACAAGGTGTCGCTGCGCGAGACCTTCGGCGGCGCCTCGGGGGGCCGGGGGCGGCACGTCAAGCAGTCCGGCGGCCACGGCCAGTACGCGATCTGCGAGATCGACGTGGAGCCCCTGCCGGCGGGCAGCGGCATCGAGTTCGTCGACAAGGTCGTCGGCGGAGCGGTCCCGCGCCAGTTCGTCACCTCCGTCGAGAAGGGCGTCCGGGCCCAGGCCGCCCGGGGCGTCGCCGCCGGCTACCCGCTCGTGGACGTCCGGGTCACCCTGCGGGACGGCAAGGCCCACTCGGTCGACTCCTCGGACGCCGCCTTCCAGACGGCCGGCGCGCTCGCGCTGCGCGAGGCGGCC
Source organism: Streptomyces sp. NPDC056169 (assembly GCF_042268445.1). Taxonomy (NCBI): domain Bacteria; kingdom Bacillati; phylum Actinomycetota; class Actinomycetes; order Kitasatosporales; family Streptomycetaceae; genus Streptomyces; species Streptomyces sp. NPDC056169. The sequence goes on from NZ_JBHJUO010000026.1 coordinate 8,244, forward strand.
GCCGACGTCCCCGTCCACCTCCTGGAGCCGGTCGCCGAGGTCAGCGTCCTCGTCCCCGACGAGTACGTCGGCCCGGTCATGAGCGATCTGTCGGGGCGGCGCGGCCGGGTCGTCGGCACCGAGCAGGCCGGTCCTGGGCGGACGCTGGTCAGGGCGGAGGTGCCGGAGCTCGAGATCAGCCGGTACGCGATCGACCTGCGCTCCGTCTCGCACGGCGCGGGCCGGTTCGACCGCGTGTACGCCCGGCACGAGCCGATGCCCCCGCACCTCGCGGACAGGATCCGCGAACAGGCCGAAAAAGGTGCGTAGTTGACGGAGCGACAGCGGTGAACGTCCGCCCGGCGCGCACCGGGCGGACAGCATTCGGCCGTCGATATCCACAGGCCGTGACGCATCAGCCAGTACCCGGTTACGCTGTGGTGCCCAGCTCAGAAGGTGTGCCGGGCGCGGCAGTTGGGAACAGCCCGCACAAGTACTCGCGGCGATGGGGGCGGCAGTGGCTTTCGACGGATTCGGACCCGGGGCACAGATTCCTCTCCAGGGGTCGGACGGACGCACGGCGGCGACCCATGCCCTGGCCTCCGTCGCGTACCGCGACAGCCCGGTCGAGGCGATCCTGGACGCCAACAACGACCTGCACAAGTCGACGGTCAAGGAAGGGAGGTGGAACAAGCTCTTCCATCCCGACCTCGGCGAGGCCTTCTCCCGCGCGGTGCAGGTCCGCATGCTCGGCGGCGGCCGCAAGGCCCTCGTCCAGTCCTTCGGCGCCGAACCCCAGCCGGTCGTCGAGCACTGCCTCGCCGCCTCCCGGATCCGCCGGCAGCGCGACAGCAGGCTGACCCTCGTCACGTTCTTCTGCGGCGTGCTCTTCCTGCCCGGCCTGCTCCTCTGGCTCGGCGTCATCCAGCTCCGCCGGATCGCCGCCGGCTCCGCGAGCAGGCGCACGAGCACCGTCGGCACCGCGCTCCTCGTCGCGGCGGGCCTCTTCGCCCTGCTCGTGCTGATCAAGCTGCCCTTCGACGGGATCCTGCCGAACTATCTGCGCGCCATGATCGTGGCTCCGGTCGCCGGCTGGTTCTTCGCGCGCCGGATCTGCGAGAAGACCGCCGTCGACCTGCGCGCCCAGTGGACGTCCCTGCTCAGCGGCGGCGGCGCCGGCCCGAAGATCCCCGAGGCCGTGCCCCAGGATCCGGGCGAGAAGGCCGCCGAGGCCCTCCGGCTGAACCTGGAGAAGCTCACCGCCGAGCAGCAGTCCAACATCGTGTTCTACGCGGGCACGAAGGGCATCCTCGGCATGGGCACCCGCTGGGGCAGCTGGACCCTCGCCGAGGAGCTCGTCCCGCAGCCCGGTCGGGAGATCCACGACTTCCGCGCCTGGGACGTCATACGGAAGATCCACGACCAGCTCACGCTCCTGGAGCGCGGCTCCCTGAAGACGGGCTTCCCCAAGCCGACCGTCAAGCACTGGATCGTCTCGCCGGTGGGCGAGGGCGCCGACGAGGTGACCCGTCCCGAGGGGGACAGCATCGTCCACTTCCAGGTCAAGCCGCACGAGATACAGCGCATCTGCAACGACCAGCAGTTCGGCGCCGGCAACCGCCACTACCTCGGCGTGCAGTTCACCCTGTGGGACGGAAACCTGGTCCTCACGATGCTGGTCACCGTCACCTCGCTCCACCACACCCTGCGGGTCGAGGTCACCGGCCACGCCCTGGGCCCCGTGCACTCCCTCTTCACCGCGAAGCCCAAGGCGAAGACCAAGGAGGTCTCGAAGGCCGTCCGCTTCTGGGAGACGCGGGAGATCCAGCAGCCGCTGATGGAGACCGACGAGGTGGTCCGTCTCGCGGTCCGCGCCCCGCTCTCCTGGTACCCGCCGCTCCTGGACTTCCTCGGCGGCAAGCTGGTCCTGCCCGAGCCCTTCGGCCTCCGCCACGCCTGGGCGGGCCCGCTCTGGAAGAACCGCTTCATGGCCGACGACGCCATCCGCATGGCCACGCCGGTGCTGCGGGCCGTCCACTCCGCGACGGTCAAGATGCTCGACGACCACGGTGTCGACACCGAGCGCTTCACCAACCGCTCGCTGCTCCTCGGCGGCGGCGTCCAGGACCCGGGCCCCAAGAAGGCCGACGTCTACGACGCCTGACCGGTCACGCACGACGGACGACGGCCCGGGTCGAGTGACCCGGGCCGTCGTCCGCGTACGGATCGGACCGCTCAGACGCCGGTCGGCCAGGCGTCGGCCAGCATCTTCCGGGTGTCGGCGAGCAGCTGCGGCAGCACCTTGGTGTGCCCGACGACCGGCATGAAGTTGGTGTCGCCGCCCCAGCGCGGCACCACGTGCTGGTGCAGGTGCGCGGCGATCCCGGCGCCCGCGACGGCGCCCTGGTTCATGCCGATGTTGAAGCCGTGCGCACCCGACGCCGCCCGCAGCGCGACCATCGCGCGCTTGGTGAAGTCGGCGAGCTCGGCCGTCTCCGCGACGTCCAGGTCCGTGTAGTCCGCGACGTGCCGGTACGGGACGACCATGAGGTGACCGCCGTTGTACGGGTACAGGTTGAGGACCGTGTACACGCTCTCGCCGCGGGCGATCACCAGACCGTCCTCGTCGGACTTCGCCGGAATCGAGCAGAACGGACAGCCGTCGTCGGCCCCCGGCCCGGTCGGCTTGTTCTCGCCCTGGATGTACGCCATCCGGTGAGGCGTCCACAGGCGCTGGAACGCGTCCCGCGTCCCGACTCCGATCTGCTGCTCCGGCTCAGTCGTCATGCTGTGCAGCATATTGCGTCGCCCGTTCGGAACGTGTCGCCGGGGCGGAAGATCCATGCAGCCGCCATGCTGATCCGATGAGCGAAAGGCCACCGAAACCGCCCCGACAGGAACGCTGGGACCGCCGCATGGAGACCCCGCTCGCCGTGGCCTCCCTCGCCTATCTGACGGGCTATGCGATCCGGGTCCTCGGTCACCGCGGTCTCCCCCAGGCCTGGCTCGACCTCTGCCTCGCCGTCACCCTCGCCTCCTGGGCCGTCTTCATCGCGGACTACGCGGTACGCCTCCGCCTCAGCCGCCTCGGCCCGCTCCGCTTCGTCCGCACCCATCTCCTCGACACGGTGGTGCTGGTGATACCTCTGCTGCGTCCGGTGCGGATGGTGAGCATCTACGACCGGGTGCAGCGCCGCCACGACAAACCACGACTCGGTCTCTACGCGCGCGTGATGGTCTACGCCGGCCTCACCACGAGCCTGCTGGGCTTCGCCGGAGCCCTCACCGTCTACAAGTACGAGGTGGACGCCCCCGGCGCCACGATCGTCACCTTCGGCGACGCGGTGTGGTGGGCCTGCGCCACGCTCGCGACGGTGGGGTACGGGGACGTGACCCCGGTGACCACCATGGGCCGGGTGACGGCGGTGGGCGTGATGGCCTGCGGGCTCGCGCTGCTCGGCGCGGTGACGGGTTCGTTCTCGTCCTGGCTGATCCAGGCGTTCACGCGGGAGGACGAGAAGAGGCCCCCGGGGGATTCCCCGGGGGCCTGATCACGCATGAGGCCTGATCACACGTGAGGCCGTCAGACCTGGACGCGGTCCTCGACGATCTTGGCGATCTTGGCGATGGCCTCGTCGACGGGGATGCCGTTCTCCTGCGAACCGTCGCGGTAACGGAAGGAGACGGCACCGGCGGCCATGTCCTCGTCACCAGCGATGATCATGAACGGGACCTTCTGCTTCTGCGCGTTCCGGATCTTCTTCTGCATCCGGTCCGAGGAGGAGTCGACCTCGACCCGCAGACCCTGCTTCTTCGCCTTGGCGGCGAACTCCTGGAGGTAGTCGATGTGGGCGTCGCCGATCGGGATACCGGTCGCCTGCACCGGCGCCAGCCACGGCGGCATCGCACCCGCGTAGTGCTCCAGGAGCACCGCGAAGAACCGCTCGATCGAACCGAAGAGCGCACGGTGGATCATGACCGGCCGCTGCTTGGTGCCGTCCGGGGAGGTGTACTCCAGGTCGAAGCGCTCCGGCAGGTTGAAGTCGAGCTGCACGGTCGACATCTGCCAGGTACGGCCGATGGCGTCCCGCGCCTGCACCGAGATCTTCGGGCCGTAGAACGCGGCGCCGCCCGGGTCGGGGGTCAGCGGGAGGCCCTGCTTCTCGGCGACCTGCTGGAGGACCGCGGTGGCCTCCTCCCACACCTCGTCCGAGCCGACGAACTTCTCCGGGTCCTTGGTGGACAGTTCCAGGTAGAAGTCGTTCAGACCGTAGTCGCGGAGCAGGTTCAGGACGAAGGTGAGGGTCTTGTCCAGCTCGTCCGCCATCTGCTCGCGGGTGCAGTAGATGTGCGCGTCGTCCTGGGTGAAGCCGCGCGCCCGGGTCAGGCCGTGGACGACGCCGGACTTCTCGTACCGGTACACGGTGCCGAACTCGAACAGGCGCAGCGGCAGCTCCCGGTAGGAGCGCCCGCGCGCGTCGAAGATCAGGTTGTGCATCGGGCAGTTCATGGGCTTGAGGTAGTAGTCCACGCCCTCGTCGAGCTGCATGGGCGGGTACATGCCCTCGGCGTACCAGTCCAGGTGGCCCGACTTCTCGAACAGCTTGCCCTTGGTGGCGTGCGGCGAGTAGACGAACTCGTAGCCCTCCTCCTCGTGGCGCTTGCGCGAGTAGTCCTCCATGACCCGGCGGATGATGCCGCCCTTGGGGTGGAAGACCGCGAGGCCGGAGCCGATCTCGTCCGGGACGGAGAAGAGGTCGAGCTCGTTGCCGAGCTTGCGGTGGTCGCGCTTCTCGGCCTCGGCGAGGAAGTCGAGGTGCGCCTTCAGCTCGTCCTTCGACGGCCAGGCGGTGCCGTAGATGCGCTGGAGCATCGGGTTCTTCTCGCTGCCGCGCCAGTAGGCGGCCGCGTTGCGCATGAGCTTGAACGCCGGGATGTTCCGGGTGGTCGGCAGGTGCGGACCGCGGCAGAGGTCCTTCCAACAGAGCTCGCCGGTCTTGGCGTCGAGGTTGTCGTAGATGCTCAGCTCGCCGCCGCCCACCTCGACGTTCGCGCCGTCGTCGGTGGAGGCGGCGCCCTTGATGCCGATGAGCTCCAGCTTGTACGGCTCGTCCGCGAGCTCCTCGCGGGCGGCCTCGTCGGTCACCACGCGGCGGGAGAAGCGCTGGCCGCGCTTCTGGATCTCCTGCATCTTCTTCTCGATGACCTTGAGGTCCTCGGGAGTGAAGGGCTTCTCGACGTCGAAGTCGTAGTAGAAGCCGTCCCGGACCGGCGGGCCGATGCCCAGCTTGGCCTCGGGGAAGAGCTCCTGCACGGCCTGGGCCATGACGTGGGCGGTGGAGTGGCGCAGGATGTCGAGACCGTCCGGGGAGGAGATCTCGACGCCCTCGACGACATCGCCCTCGGCGAGCTCGTACGAGAGGTCCTTCAGCTCGCCGCCGACGCGGGCGGCGATGACGGTGCGGTCGTCGGCGAAGAGGGCACCGGCGGTGGTGCCCGCGCTCACCGCCCTCTCCTCTGCTTCCGAGGCGGACTGGACGGTCACACGGACTTCAGACACTGGTGTTCTTCTTCCCTTGGGGCGCAGGCAGGCACGAGGTGCCGGCGCCGACGATGTGCGACAGAGACGAGGTGCCGCATCACGCCGATCTTACCGAGCCGACCGGCCCGCCCGCGCAACCATTTCTCCCGCCCCGCGACCCACCCGTCGCACCACCCATCAGCTCCGTCACCCCTCGTCCGGGCCGCACGCCTCCTCGAAGAAGTCGAGGTTCTCGTGGAGCGACTTCATCAGCCGGTCCCGTTCCGCCTCGTCCACCTGCACGGGGACGACCCCGGAGGCGTCGGTGAGGCGCCGGAAGCCGCCCCGGCTCTCCAGACGGCCGACGACCCTGATGGGGAGCCCGACGAGATGGGCGTGGACGGCGGTGCGGTACGCCTCCTCGCCGAGGGTGACGCGGACGTGCGGGACCTCCGCCCCGCCGAGCACCCGCAGCCGGACGGTGCCGTCGCCGCGCGGCCCCGAGCGCCGCATGCGGACGACGGCCCCCGTGATGCGTACCGGTACGGAGGGCTCGTCCGTCAGGTAGCGGGCGCTCGCCTCGCGCAGCGCGGGCAGGTCGCCCGGCGAGAACTCGACGGGTTCGGGGCGGGCGGCGCACCCCTCGGGCGCTCCGGCCGCCGGGGCCCATTCGAGGGCGATCCTGGCGCCCTCGGTGCCCCGGACCAGGGCGACGAGGGCCTCGGTGAGCTCGCGGCTGACGCCCGCCTCGACGGCGGCGTCGAAGGCCTCCATGCCGCCGGTGGCCCGCTGGTAGTCGGTGGCCTCCCGGGCCGCGTACAGCGCGTGGTAGAGCCGGACGGCGATCGGCCGGCCCGGTTCGACGGGCAGGAAGGCGGTCAGGCCGCGCCCGCCGGGCGCCGCGCCCACGACGACGGTCTCCAGGGAGGCCTGGGCGGGCCTGCGGTGGCGGGCGCCGTGGTATCCGGCCCGGCCGCGCACGGCGAGGGCGCCCGCGAGGAGCAGTTGGCGGGCCGCCGACCTGAGCTGTTCCTGCACCGTCCAGGGGACCGTGCCGGCCGGGCCCGGCGGTACGTCGCGCCACCAGCGGATCTCGTCGCTGGGGACGGTGAGGCCGGTGAGGACCTCGCGCGCGGACGGCGTGCCGCTGTGGGCGAGGGCGGCGAGCGCCTCGCCCAGCAGGTCCTCGCAGTCCGGGAAGGCCCGGCTCTCCGGGACGAGCAGGCTGGTGCCGCCGCTTCCCGTGCCGCCGCCCGGGCCGCCGGGCGGCGTCCAGCGGCTGTAGCGTCCGGCCGCCCCGCCGCGCCGCCGCCAGCCGTGGCGGGCGAGGAGTGCGCCGAGGACGCGCGGGTCGACCCGCCCGGGGTCGGGCGGGCCCTGTGTGTCGGCCCAGGGTCCCGCGGGCGGTGCGGGGATCCCGGTCCAGGGCCCGGGGGTGTCGCCGGGCGCCGGGTGGGGCCGGTAGGGCGGCGGTACGGAGCCGGAACCGCGCCCGCCGCCCTCGCCACCGGTTCCGTACCCGCCACCGGTTCCGTACCCGCCACCGGCTCCGTACCCGCCGTCGGGGTCGTCGATCGGTCGGTGCATCAAGGTCTCCCTCCCACGCCGACCCGGGTCATGATCTCGCAGAGCGCCCGGTCGTCGAAGATCCGCGCCGTCGGGATGCGCACCGTGGTCCGGCGGCGTCCCGTGACCGGGTGTCCGGCCAGGTTGATCCAGTAGCAGCAGTGCCGCAGGTCGAGCCGGTCGTGGCTCGCCCTGAGCCAGTCCTCCTGCGTCCTCGGGACGAGCATCACGACCAGGATCTTGTGGACGGACACCGGCGTCCTGGCGAGCTTCACGAGGTGGTCGTTGTCCAGGGTGAACGAGAACGCGTTTCCCGGCGGGTGCGGCGGTATCTGGTAGGTGCACTTGAGCTGCACCTTGATGGTCACTTCGTCGTCGACGGTGTGTGCGGGAGAGCCGTGGCTGACGTGCCAGTCGATGCCGTTGTCCGGAAACGGCTGGGACAGCGAACAGCCGGCCGCCGCGGCGACCGCGTGGAGGTAGCCCACCTGGAGGGTCTCCATGCAGGCGGTGGTGGCGAGTGAGCCGCGCGTCGATGCTGCCCGCTGGGGCGGCAGCCCTCCCGACTCGGGCTGGGCGAGCGCCATGTCGATTTCCTTCCCCGTCCCTGGTGTTGTCACCGGTCCGCGTACGGCGCAAACAGTGCGGGTATCACCGTTTCGGGCAGGGGGTTGGCCATCTGCCGCTGGGGTGCGAGGAGTTCGGGGATGACAACGCACTGGTACGAAGGGCCCTTGGCCGCTTTCGACACGGAGACCACGGGAGTCGACGTCGAGGAGGACCGGATCGTTTCGGCCGCCCTCGTCGTGCAGGACACGTCAGGGGCGCGTCCGCGGGTGACGCGCTGGCTGGTCAATCCGGGCATAGCCGTGCCCGAGCAGGCCACCGCGATCCACGGCCTGACGGACGATCACCTCCAGCGGAACGGCCGGTGGCCGGCTCCGGTGATGGAGGAGCTGGCACGGGCGCTCGCCGACCAGACCGCCGCGGGGCGGCCGCTCGTGGTGATGAACGCACCGTTCGACCTGACGATGCTGGACCGGGAGCTGCGCCGGCACCGGGCGTCGTCGCTGGGGACCTACCTGGGGAGTTCGCCGCTGTGCGTGCTCGACCCGCGGGTCCTGGACAAGCACCTGGACCGGTACCGCAAGGGCCGCCGCACGCTCACCGACCTCTGCGCGCACTACGAGGTGGAGCTGGCCGGGGCGCACGACGCGGCGGCCGACGCGACGGCGTCGCTGGAGGTCGTACGGGCGGTGGCGCGGCGATTCTCGTCCCGGCTCGAACGGCTGACCCCGGCGGAGCTCCACACGCTCCAGGCGGTGTGGCACGCGGCCCAGGCGCGCGGGCTCCAGGCGTGGTTCACGCGGCAGGGGACGCCGGAGACGGTGGACCCGGCATGGCCGCTGCGGCCGGAACTGCGCACGGCGGCCTGACACATGGGGCGGGCCGACGCGGCTTCCGCACGGCAAAGGGCCGCATGACAAAGGCCGGTCCGTCTTTCGACGGACCGGCCTTTCCCGGTGGGCGATACTGGGATCGAACCAGTGACCCCTTCGGTGTGAACGAAGTGCTCTCCCGCTGAGCTAATCGCCCGGGAACGGGTTGAACCATACAGGCCCGCGCGGGTTTCCTTCAAACCGCCCGCCCGTCGCCCGACCACCGCCGACCACCGCCCCTCATCGGCGCTCTTCGAGAGACCCCTTCATACGGGCGGCGAGTCCGCGTCGGCCGCTCCGCATCATCAGCGCGTGGTTGGCCCGGAAGACGGGCCGTCCGGGGACGGCGAGGACCCGCAGGAGCCGGGCGTGGACCTCCACTTCCTGCTCGTACACGGCACGGGTACCGGCCCCTTCCGCCGTGAGCGTCCAGCGGACCCACCCCTCCAGGTCCCCACCGAGGCCGACCTCCAGGATCCGGGCGCCGGGGTCGCTGCGCAGGGCGCGGACGGTGACGACGAGCTCGTACGGGAGGAAGGAGCGGAAGCGGGCGGTGCCGGTGGTGTCGTCGAGGGGGACGACCTCGCGGACCTGGGGCCACCAGAGCGGGTACTCCGCGCCGCGTTCGAGCACGGCGTAGACGGCGTCGGGCGGGGCGGCGAGCCGCCAGACACTCCGGAAGCGGTACCGGCACCAGTCCATGCCCCCAGTCTGGGGTACTCAGGCCCGGATCTGAGTACGGCGACGCATTCCCGTCACCTGTGGCCGGGGCCACACTCCGGGTATGGACACTTCCCTGCCGCCCGCGGACGAGCTGGTGCTCGTCGACCGCGAGCTGGCGCAACTCGACGCGCGCCGGACCCAGTTGCTGGCCCGCCGGGCCTGGCTGATCCGGGCGCTGTACGCGCCGGCCACGGCGGCGCCGCCGCTGTGGCCGGCGACCAGGGCGGTCGCGGACTCGACCCCGCGGAGCGCGCAGAACGTGCTGCTGACGCTCGGCGGAACGCTCCTGACGATCGCCGCGGTCGCCTTCACGCTGGTGAGCTGGGGCTCGATGGGCATCGGCGGCCGCGCGGCGGTGCTGCTCGTGGTGACCTCGGCGGCCCTGGCCGCGCCGGTGGTGCTGCTGCGGAGGGGTCTGGTCTCGACGGCCGAGTCGGTGGGGGCCCTGGGCCTCGTCCTGATGGTCCTCGACGCGTACGCGCTGCACCGGGTGGCGCTGGCCGGCACCGACGGCCTGGGCTACGCGGCGGTCGCGTCCGCGGTCCTCGCGGGCGCGTGGACGGCGTACGGCTCGGCGCTCCCCCGGCTGCGGATCCCGCTCCCGGTGGCCGTGGTCGCGGCCCAGCTGCCGCTGCCGCTCGGCGTGCTCGCGGCCGGGGGCGGACCGACGGCCTTCGCCTGGGCGGCACTGGTCACGGTCGCGGCGGACGTCGCGCTGGCACTGTGGACCACCCGCCCGGCGGCGGTCCGGATCACGGCGACCACCGGGGCGACGGCGCTGGGCGCCTGGTCGCTCCTGACGGGCGCGTGGCTCTCCCTGACCTCCCCGTGGAGCGGCGCGCCGCTCCTCCTGGCGGGTACGGCGCTGACCTTGTACGTGGCCTGCCGCCGGCCCCCGCTCGCGCCGGCGGCCTCGGCGCTCGCGGGCCTGTCGGTGGTGGCGGCCCTCGGCGGCCTCCTCCGCGCGGCGCTCCCGGCGGACTGGGCGGTCCCGGGGTACGTGCTGTGCGGTCTCGTCCTGGCGTCGGTGTGGCGCGCGGGGACGTCCGGCGCCGCGGACCGGACGGCCGCGGGTCCGGCACCGACCCCGCCGGCGACCGGGGGTGCCGCCTCGCCGGAGCCCGGTGCTCCCGCTGACGCACGTCACCCTCGCCCGGAGGCCGGTGCGGCCGCGCGGCTGCCGCGCGGCGTCCGGCTCGGGCTGGCCGCCGCCGGGGCCGGGGTCGTGGCGCTCGGTGCCCTGTGGGCGCTGCCGCCCGCCGCCGCGGGTCTGCTGGGGCCGGTGGGCCGCACGACAGACGTGTGGTCCGGCGAGCACGCCGAGCGCGCCCTGACCTCGTACCCGGCGACCGCCGCCCTGGTCCTCCTCGTGACCGCTCTCGCGCTCGCGGCCGTCCCCCGGCTGTGGGCCCGCTGCGGCGCGCTCGCGGCGGTCTGGTCGCTCCTGACGGCCCTGCCGGTCTCCCTGGAGCTGCCGTACGCGCCGACGCTAGTCCTCCAGCTCCTCACCACGGCGGCCGCGCTCACGCTCGCCGTCCGCCCCGGCCCGCTCCTGCGTGGACTGCGGCAGAGCGAGGCGCCGGACGCGGCGGCCGGACAGCCCTCCGGGCCCGCCGTGCCGCCGCTCCCCGGCCCCGGGTCCCCGTGGGGCACCTGGGCGCCCCGGCAGCCCCGGACGCGGGCGGCCGTCCTGGAGCCCCGTGCCGTGCTCGGCTGGTGCGGGTACGCCGGCGGGCTCGCGTCCGCCGTGAGCGCGGTCGCGCTCGCCCTGGACGTCCGCGGGGCCACCTTCGCCTCGCTGGGGGTGCTGCTCGGCCTCTTCGCAGGTGTCGCCGTGCTCGGGGAGGGCGCGCGCCGGGTGGTGTCCGCCTGCGTCGCCGTGTTCGCGGCGACGGGCATCGTGTTCGCGGTGGCGGCCGCCGCCGGGTTCGAGGACCACTGGACGGCGCTCGCCCTGCTCCTGGTCCCGGCGGCCACCGCCGCGCTGGGCTCCCGGACGCGTACGGGCCCGGTGGCCCTGGCGGCCGAGATCTCCGGCGCCTCCGTGGGGCTGCTCGCCCTGGGGATCGCCGCGTCCCGGCCCGCGTTCCTCGCGCTCGCCCTCGCCCTCGGCGGAGTGATCGCGGCGGCGACGGCGGTCCGGCCGGAGCGGCGTCGGTTCGCCTCGTGGACGGCGGCGGTCCTGTTCCTCCTCGCCACCTGGGTGCGGCTCGCGGTCTCGGACGTGACGACCCCGGAGGCGTACACGCTGCCGGTGACGGTGCCCGCGCTGGTCGTCGGCTTCCTGCGGCGGCGCCGGGACCCGGAGGCCTCGTCCTGGACGGCGTACGGCCCCGGTCTCGCGGCGACGCTGCTGCCGGGCCTGCTCGCGGCCTGGGTGGACCCGGACTGGGTGCGCCCGCTGCTCCTGGGGGTCGCGGCGCTCGTGGTGACGCTCGTCGGCGCGCGGTTCCGGCTCCAGGCGCTGCTCGTGCTGGGCGGCGCGGCGCTGGCCCTGGACGGGCTGCACGAGCTGGCCCCGTACGTCGTGCAGGCGGTGGGCGCGCTGCCCCGCTGGCTGCCGCCGGCCCTCGCCGGGCTCCTGCTGCTCGCGGTGGGCGCCACCTACGAGCAGCGGCTGCGGGACGCCCGGCGGCTGCGGGAGCGGCTGGCGCGGATGCGGTGACGCACCGGGAACGCCGAAGGCCCGGAGACGGTGTCCGTCTCCGGGCCTTCGGGCCGGGTGGTGGGCGATACTGGGTTCGAACCAGTGACCCCTTCGGTGTGAACGAAGTGCTCTCCCACTGAGCTAATCGCCCGGGCGCACCGCAAACATTACCCCATGTCAGCGGGGCTCCCGAACCATCGGAAGGTCACTCGTCGATCTTCCACGGCATGACGAAGCCGAACTTCCAGAGGTAGACGGCGAGCACGGCGGCGATGATCACCAGGCCGATGGTGGTGAGGATGATGTTCCTGCGGCGGACCTTGGGATCGAGGGCGCGCTGGGCGGCCTCGGTGACCTTCCGCTTGGTCCAGCGGAGCACGAGCTGTGCCCAGACGAACTCGGTCGCCCAGATCGCCATGCCGCCGAAGATGACCAGCCAGCCGGGCCCGGGCAGCGGCAGCATCACGATGCCCGCGCCGACCACGGCCAGTCCGACGATGAAGACACCGACCTGCCAGCTCAGGTGCAGGCCTCGTCGGGACTTGATGAACTCCGGTGCGCGGGATCCCAATTCGGCTTCCTGGCCGGCTGCGGAATCCCCTGTGCGCTCGTCACTCTCCGCATGCATACCCCCCAACTTACCGGACGCGAGGGGCCAACCGGTATGGCGGTATTACCCAAAGTTACATACCGCCATCCGAGCTACCTGAACGATCACAAAACCGACAGAGGGGTTTACAACGGCACTGGAGGTGGCATGTCGATTTCGCCGACGTGCGAATCCCCGAGCGCACACTGAGCGAAAGGCCCTGGCGCTTATGAACACCACGGTCAGCTGCGAGCTGCACCTGCGCCTCGTTGTGTCGAGCGAGTCCTCACTGCCTGTACCCGCGGGCCTGCGGTATGACACGGCCGATCCGTATGCCGTGCACGCCACCTTCCACACCGGAGCCGAAGAGACGGTCGAGTGGGTCTTCGCCCGCGACCTTCTTGCCGAGGGGCTGCACCGGCCCACCGGCACGGGCGACGTCCGCGTCTGGCCATCCCGTAGTCACGGCCAGGGAGTCGTCTGCATCGCGTTGAGCTCACCCGAGGGAGAAGCCCTGCTCGAGGCCCCGGCGCGGGCTCTGGAGTCGTTCCTGAAGAGGACCGACGCCGCCGTGCCACCGGGCACCGAGCACCGGCACTTCGATCTCGATACGGAGCTCTCCCACATCCTGGCGGACAGCTGAGCCAGGCCGAGAGCCGCACGACGCCGTCCGACTCGGGGCGACGGCGCCGCGTGGGCAGTCACATAGGCACGACGACGGCGTTCCCCACCGCGCAGCCGGCGCGGTGGTGGGCGCCGTTGTCCCTTTCCCGGCCGCGCTAGAGTCAGCGCCATTCCGCGGGCGCCCGCCCGCGGCCGGCCAGGGAGCGAATCGTGCTGATCCCCCACGACACCCGGATCGCCCTCGACACCGTCGTCGATCTGATGAACACGTCCCCCCAGGGCGACCGCCCCGACGAGCTCGCGGACCTCGAAGGGCTGCGGACCTTCGTCCACGCCCACAAGATCAGCGACGTGGGCGTGCTCGGCGCCGACGACCTGCGGGCCGTGCGCGAGGTGCGCGAGAAGTTCGCCGCGGTCTTCTCGGCCCCCGAACCCCGCATCGCGGCCCCGCTGATCAACCAGCTCGTGGCGGCGGCGGGCACCACTCCGCAGCTCACCGACCACGACGGCTACGACCTGCACGTGCACTACTTCGCGCCGGGCGCCTCGGTGGCGGACCATCTCAGCGCGGACTGCGGCATGGCCCTCGCGTTCATCGTCGTGGCGGGCGAGCAGGAGCGGCTGCGGCGCTGCGAGGCGCCGGACTGCGGCCGGGCCTTCGTCGATCTGTCCCGTAACCGCTCGCGCCGCTACTGCGACAGCCGCACCTGCGGAAACCGCCTGCACGTGGCCGCGTACCGGGCGCGCCGCAAGGAAGCCGCGGGCTGACGGCCGAGGCGCCCCCTCGGCCCGCTCACAGCATGAAGAGGTCGTGCACGGCGGCCGTGAGCAGCAGACAGCCGATCACCGCGAGGAAGATCATCAGCGGTGGCTGGGAGAGCGCGAACAGACAGCCGCGCGGCTCTTCCACGGGGAGGTCGGCAGCGCCGGCGGCATCGGGGGCGGCGGGGACGGGTTCCCGCGAGGTATCCAGCATCTCGGGGGGATGATGACGCACACCCCGCCCGGGAAATCCCGAAACACGCCCCATGGCAAGGTCTTCACCCGTTCCCGTGGATCACGGGAACGGGAACCGCCAGAAGTGATCAGATTCCGTGCTTCTTCAGAATCGCCTCGATGTCGCTGAAGTCCTCGCCGGCAGGCTGGCCGGCCTGGCGGGCCTGGCCGGGCTGAGGCTTCGGCCCCACGGCGCGCGAGGGCGAGGAAGCGGCCGGGGCCACGGCGGGCCGCTCCGCTCCCCCGGTGGTCTCCTTGCGGCCGCCCCTGCGCCGCTCGACGGCCCGCGTGGACGAGAGGAGCAGCCAGGCGCCACCGAGCACGCCGAACCCGGCCCAGGCCACGGGGCTGAAGGCCGTGTCGGCGATCCAGGCCACGGCGCCGGTCATCACGAGACCCAGCGGCACCAGGGCGTAGGCGGCGATCCGGGCGGCGGACAGGTAGCGCTTCCGGTACGCCGTGATCCCGGCGATGCCCAGGCCCGCCACGGCCGCCGCGGAGCAAATGGTCTCGGCGAGCATGCGATCCTCCTGGTCCGGGTGATACGTCCCTTCCATCCTGCACCGCCGAGGGCACCCGGGGCCACGTCCCGGGGCCCTTCTCAGGGAGATCTCGGGGTCGCCACGGCCGGATCTCCTCCCCAGGGCCCGGTGAGGGACACTGCTGGCATGAACGACTCCACCACCGCACCCGCCTCCCCCGTCGTCCTGGAGGCCTGGTTCGACCTCCAGTGCCCCGACTGCTTCGTGGCCCTCGACGACGTCCGCGCCCTGCGCGAGACGTACGGCGACCGCCTCGACGTACAGCTGCGCCACTTCCCGCTGGCGAAGCACAAGCACGCGTACGCCGCCGCCCAGGCCGCCGAGGAGGCCTTCGAGCAGGGCAAGGGCTGGCCGTACGTGGAGGCGCTGCTCGCCAGGACCGCCGAGCTCGGCGACCGGGGCGAGCCGGTGCTCCTGGAGGTGGCGACCGAACTGGGTCTTGACGCCGAGGAGTTCGACACCGCCCTCATCGACGGGCGCCACCTGCTGACCGTCGACGCGGACGAGGCCGAGGGCAAGGCGATCAAGGTCACCGGCACCCCGACCTATGTGATCGACGGCGAGCGCCTCGACGGCGGCCAGAGCCAGGACGGCCTGCGGCAGCGGATCGCGGAGATCGCCGACCGCCTCCTGAAGGGCTGACCGACCCCCTACAGAAGGTCCTTGGCGCTGTTCACGTAGGTGGTCCGGTAGCCGAGGGACTCGTAGAGCCGGATGGCCGGGGTGTTGCCCGCGAAGACGTGGAGTCCGAGCAGTTCGTCCCCGGTCTCCCGCGCGACCCGCTCGGCGAGCAGCATGAGGGCCCGGCCGTAGCCGCGGCCGCGCTGCTCCTCCGCGACCTCGATGTCGTACACGAAGGCGGTCCACCGTCCCGGTTCGAGCTCGATGCGGCCGGTCCACAGGAAGCCGGCGGGCCGCCCGTCCCGGACGACCACGTGGATCGCGATGCCGGGGGTGGCCAGGCCCTGCGGGAGGTACCGGCGGTGGCTGTCGTCGGCCTTGGCGCGGGCCTGGTCCGCGGGGACGCCGCGGTCGATCCAGCTCTGCGCGAAGGCCTCCTTGGCCCGCGCCTCCCATTCCGTGAACTCGCTGCCGGTCATGGGCCGGACCTCGACGCCCTCCGGCAGGGCCGGCGGCTCGGCGGCCAGTTCCTTGACCATGTTCCGGCTGCGCTCGGTGTAGCCGAGCGCCCGGGCCATCCGCAGCCCCGCCTCCGCGTCGGCGGGCACCGATATCTGCACCTCGACACAGCCCCAGCCCCGCAGCACCTCCTCGGAGGCGAGCGCGGCGACCGTGCCCCGGCCCCGCCGCCGGTCCGGCTCGTCGACCCGGAGTCCCCGGATCACCCCCGAGGCGGCACCGAAGCCCGGATCGGTCGAAAGATGGACGGAACCGACGCGGCGGCTGTTCACGCACACGTCGTAGGTACGGGAACGGCCGCCGTCGGGCGTCTGCTGAAGCGGCTCGGCCGGCCGCAGGGTGGTGGTCATCATGGGTGTTCTACCCACCCTCGGGCGGTCCGTCATCCGGATTTACGCGCGACGGTTCACCGGGGGCCTGTCAATGGGGCCGTTCAGGCGCGGCCGTTCAGGCGCGGCCGTTCAGGCGCGGCCGTTCACGCCGGGCCGTTCACGCCAGGCGCGGGTCCCGGTCCTGGGCCGCGCGCTCGTCGAAGATCCGCATGGCCTTGGCGGTGACCGGTCCGGGAGCGCCGGTGAGCGTGCGCCCGTCGACGCGGTGCACGGCCTGGACGTCGCGGAGCGTCGAGGTCAGGAAGATCTCGTCGGCCGTCTCCAGTACGTCCAGCGGCAGGTCGGTCTCCTCGGCACCGGTCCACTCCACGGCGAGGGCGCGGGTGATGCCCGCGAGGCAGCCGGAGGCGACGGGCGGGGTGTGGAGCGTGCCGTCGAGCACGACGAAGACGTTGGAGCCGGTGCCCTCGCAGAGCTGCCCCACGGTGTTGCCGAAGAGCGCCTCGGAGGCCCCCTGCTCGCGCGCCCTGGCGAGGGCGACGACGTTCTCCGCGTACGAGGTGGTCTTCAGACCCGCGAGGGCGCTGCGCTCGTTGCGGGTCCAGGGCACGGTGATCACGGCGGTGGAGTCGGCGCGGCGGACGGTCTCGCCGAGTCCGACGACGAGGCTGCCGCCGGCGTCGCCGCGCTCCGAGCCGAGCGGGGAGAGACCGCCGGTGTACGTGATCCGCAGCCGGCCGAGCTCCATCGGGTTGGCGGCGAGGACGGCGGCGCAGGCGCGGCGGACCTCGTCGAGGTCCGGTTCGGGCAGGCCGAGACCGCGGGCGGAGCGGGTGAGGCGCTCCAGGTGGAGGGTGAGAGCAAACGTTTCGCCACGCTCGGCCTTGACGGTCTCGAAGACGCCGTCGCCGACGGTCAGCCCGTGGTCCAGTACGGAGACCAGGGCGGCCTCCGCGTCGTGCAGTCCGCCGTTGACCCAGAGTTTCATCGAGAGATGGCCTTTCCGCTCGCCTCGTAGGCGCCTGACTCGTAGGCGCCCGACGCTATCGCGACCAGCCGGGACGCCTTCAGCTCGGTCTCCTCCCACTCGCGCTCCGGGTCGGAGCCCCAGGTGATCCCGGCGCCGGTGCCGAAGCGGAGCACGCCCTCGGGGCGGTCGATCCAGAAGGTGCGTATGCCGACGGCCAGCTCGGCGGTGCCCGCGTCGGCGTCGACCCAGCCGATGCCTCCGCAGTACGGGCCGCGGGGGGCGGTCTCCAGGGCCTCGATGATCCGCAGGGCGCTGGACTTGGGCGCGCCGGTGACGGAGCCGGGCGGGAAGGTCGCGTCGAGGAGCGCGGGCCAGCCGGCGTCCTCGCGCAGGAGGCCGGTGACCGTGGAGACGAGGTGGACGAGGCCGGGGTGCTCCTCGATCGCGCAGAGGGCGGGGACGGCGACGGAGCCGGTCTCGCTGACGCGTCCCAGGTCGTTGCGGACCAGGTCGACGATCATCACGTTCTCGGCGTGGTCCTTGGGGAGCAGGTCGGCCGCGGTGCGGCCGGTGCCCTTGATGGGACCCGAGGTGATCAGGGCCCCTTCGCGGCGGAGGTAGAGCTCCGGGGAGGCGGTGGCGATCTCCACGCCGTGGGCGGGCAGCCGAATCGTTCCGGCATAGGGAGCCGGGTTGCCCCGCGCGAGCAGCGCGGTCAGCGCGTCGACGTCGGCGGCGGCCGGGTCCGGCAGCGGCGCGGTCAGCACCCGGCAGAGGTTCGCCTGGTAGACCTCGCCCCGCGCGATGTGCTCGCGCACGCGCCGGACGCCCGCGGTGTACGCGGCGCGGTCGAGCGAGGACGTCCAGTCACCGGTCCCGGGGCCCCGCCAGGCGCCCGGCACGGGCGCGGGAACCGGGTCGGCCCGCACATCGCCGAAGCGGGCGCAGGTCAGACGGCCTTCGAAGTCCGCGCAGACGGCCCAGAAGCCGGTGGAGTCCAGGGCCTCGGGGTCATGGGTGACGTCCCGGAGATCGGTCGCGACGAGGCCGCCGAAGCGGGCCAGGGGAGCAAAGTCGTGCACGCATCGAGTCTAGGTCGGGTGGAGCGGGTCCCCGGGTCGTGTGCGCGGGGCGTGTGCGCCGGGGCTCCGTGCCACCCGGGGAACACGGCGAGTGAACGCCGCGCGAACCCTCCGGGGCGTCCGGCCGGGCACCCCGATCGGCCCGCAGGTCAGCACGCTGCGGAAACGCGTTTTTGTACTGGCCCAGGAATCCGCTAGAGTTCAACACGTCGCCGGGACGCGCAAGCGGAACGGAAACGACAAGCGGACGTGGCTCAGTTGGTAGAGCATCACCTTGCCAAGGTGAGGGTCGCGAGTTCGAATCTCGTCGTCCGCTCGATGTGGGGGATCTTCCCGAACCCCTGTTATCACTCCTGGTGGAGTGGCCGAGAGGCGAGGCAACGGCCTGCAAAGCCGTCTACACGGGTTCAAATCCCGTCTCCACCTCCAAGGACGATTAGCTCAGCGGGAGAGCACTTCCCTGACACGGAAGGGGTCACTGGTTCAATCCCAGTATCGTCCACTGGATCTTCGGATCCTGGATCTCCGGATCCCCCGCGCGATTAGCTCAGCGGGAGAGCGCTTCCCTGACACGGAAGAGGTCACTGGTTCAATCCCAGTATCGCGCACACAGCACCCGGCACCGTCGTTCACGACGTGTCCACCACCCGCGCGATTAGCTCAGCGGGAGAGCGCTTCCCTGACACGGAAGAGGTCACTGGTTCAATCCCAGTATCGCGCACGCAGTATGGAGTATCTTCGGATACGACGTGTGCACAACCCCGCGCGATTAGCTCAGCGGGAGAGCGCTTCCCTGACACGGAAGAGGTCACTGGTTCAATCCCAGTATCGCGCACCACCTGAAGAAGCCCCCGGCCGCGGCCGGGGGCTTCTTCGTGCTCGGGATCCTCAGGAGGAGAAGAGCATCCGGCCGAAGCCGCGCTGGCGGTAGTGACCGCCGTGGTGGCCGCCCTGGTGCGGGGCACCCCAGGCGGGGGCCGCGGGGGCGGGCTGCGCCGGGTAGGCCGCCGGCGGGGCGGGCGGGGCCTGCTGGGACCACTGGGACTCCAGGCGGGTCAGGGCCTCCAGCTCGCCGAAGTCCAGGAATATCCCGCGGCAGCCGCTGCACTGCTCGATCTGGACGCCGTTGCGGTTGTACGTGTGCATGGCCGCATGGCACTTGGGACACTGCATGCTCGGCTCAACTCCCTGACATTGCCGTTCGAATGGTGGCTTCACCTTACGTGGACGCCGAAGGGGCCGATTCGGTTCGGTACCCGGCGATACGGGCACAGGTGTCGATCATCACGCCCTCGACCTCGTCGAGCGGCCGGCGCTCGGCCGTGGACTTGGCGACGGCCAGGGCCGCCGTCTGGACCGTCAGCGCCCGGGCCGGGACGTCGAGTTGGACCCATGGATCGGCGCCGACGGCCGGGCCGCCCGCCTCCTGGTACGCGCCGAGGAAACGGGACCACACCTCCGGCGGCAGGATGCCGGCCGCGAACCAGGCCGCGGGGCGGGCCAGATCCCACGCGGGATCGCCGAGGCCGAGGTCGTCGATGTCGATGAGCCGCCAGGGGCCGTCGCCGACCGGCCGGGGCTCGCGCACCAGTTGACCGAGGTGGAAGTCGCCGTGACAGAGCAGCCGGGGACCGGACGCGCCGGCGTCGGGGGTCGTCCGCCAGGCGCTCAGCACGGTGGCGGCGGCCGGGTGGTCCGGCGCCGTCCTGCGCATGCGGTCCACCGCGAGCGACACCTTGAGCGGGGCCCGCATCGCCGGGAGCCGCGCCGCGAGGGCCGGCGGGGGCGCCGTGCGGTGGAGCAGCGCCAGGAGCCGTGCCGCGTCCTCCCAGGGAGCGGCGTCGGGGTCGTCCGGGGCGACGGGCGATCCGTACGGCCAGACCGTGACGGTGCGGCCGTCGGCCTCGGACCCGGCCTCGGTCCCTGTCTGCCTCGGGACCGGGAGCGGGAGCGGCGGGAGGAGCACGCCGTCGACGTCGGGGTGGGCGGCGAGGGCCAGGCGGGCACGGTGCGCCTCGGGGTCGGTGTCGGGGGCGTGCGCCTTGGCCACCAGGGCCCCGTGGCGCACGACCGTCCCGTCCTCCCGGTCGGCGAGCACGCCGATCAGGCCGCTCGCGCAGTGGCAGGGCTCGCCGGGGCGGTGAGCCGCCGCGCGTGCCACGGCAGCGAGGCGGTCGAGCCGGGCCGGCGGTGGTGGTGTTGGGGTTGGGGTGGCCTGTGAGGGCCTGGCGGCGGGGTCCACGCGGGGAGCGTACGCGGCGGTCGGCGACGACCGGGTGGAGGGACCCCGTTCCGGGAAGCGCGAAGGCCGGTCAGCTCCCCAGCTGACCGGCCTCACGCTGCCGTCCGTCACACCCCCGTCCCCACGGGGTTGATGGCCGGATGTCCCCGACCCGGGCCGCTCTCCCAGGTCCGGGCGCTGTTCAGCGCCCCAACATCACGCCCACGGACGACGCCTGTGTGACCACTGCTTCCCAGCCGCCGAAGACGACCACCAGCAGGGCCGCGAGAGGGAGGACCATGGCCGTGGCCACCAAGGGGTGACGACGGCCCGAAGGGCTGGTGGTCGACCGCGGTGCCGTGTACGCCATGGTTCCTCTCCTGTCGTGTCTGGCGCGGCGGGTGCGTGACCTCGGGGGACGAGTGCTGCACCCGCCGCTGACAACAACACTAGGGATCGGGCGGCGCCGGGACGTCATGCCCGCGTACCGACTTCCGGGCCTCCCGGAGGATGACGCCCGGCCGCGCGACGTACTCCCCTGGGTGGAGACGACGGTCCGGAAGTGGGGGTGTTCCCGGAGGGGTCCGCCCGTCCGGGCAGGTCACCGGGCGTGACATCGCTCACTTCACCGGGCCTTCTCCTCGTCTCGGGCCCCCGAGGCCCGGGAAGCCGTCCGCAGGGGCTTGTCGTGCCCTTGTCGACCCTTCGTCAAGTGATCTGTGGAGAAGGGGGGTTGGGCCGGGTCCGGCTCTGCTCGGCTTCTTCCCTTCCCCCTCAGCACTGACAATCGATCCCGGTGCGAGGGCGCGGCCTATGAGCACGTTCGGGCGCCACTACGTAAGCTGTGCCACGTCGAACGGACGAGGGGACGGACATGGCGATGATGCGGCTCCGGCGCGAGGATCCGCGGATCGTCGGGTCGTTCCGGCTCCACCGCAGGCTGGGGGCCGGCGGGATGGGGGTCGTGTACCTCGGGTCCGACCGGCGCGGTCAGCGCGTGGCGCTCAAGGTGATCCGGCCGGACCTGGCCGAGGACCAGGAGTTCCGGTCGCGCTTCGCCCGCGAGGTGTCCGCGGCCCGGCGGATCCGCGGCGGCTGCACGGCCCGGCTCGTCGCCGCCGACCTGGAGGCCGAGCGCCCCTGGTTCGCCACGCAGTACGTGCCCGGCCCCTCGCTGCACGACCGGGTCGCCGAGGAGGGCGGGCTGCGCGCCGCCGACGTCGCCTCGATCGGGGCCGCGCTCTCTGAGGGCCTGGTCGCCGTCCACGAGGCCGGCGTCGTCCACCGCGACCTGAAGCCCTCGAACATCCTGCTCTCCCCCAAGGGCCCCCGGATCATCGACTTCGGCATCGCCTGGGCCACCGGGGCCAGCACCCTGACCCATGTCGGTACGGCCGTCGGCTCCCCCGGCTTCCTCGCCCCCGAGCAGGTGCGCGGCGCGGCCGTCACCCCCGCCACCGACGTGTTCTCGCTCGGTGCCACGCTGGCGTACGCGGCGATGGCCGACTCGCCCTTCGGGCACGGCAGTTCCGAGGTCATGCTCTACCGGGTCGTGCACGAGGAACCACAGCTCCACGGAGTCCCCGACGCCCTGGCCCCGCTCATCCGGGCCTGCCTGGCGAAGGACCCCGAGGAGCGTCCCAGCACCCTCCAGCTGTCGATGCGGCTCAAGGAGATCGCCGCCCGCGAGGCACAGGGCCTGCCCGCCTCCCGTCCGCCCGTCCAGCGCGAGCGCGCCGAGGAGCGGAACGTCGTCCGGCCCACCGAGCGCTACACGGAGCGGGACACCCGCGGCCAGGGCCCCGAGCGGGACGCGGAGCGCGAGCAGCGGGGGCAGGCGCGGGGCGCCGCACCGGCCTCACGGCCCTCGGCAGGGCCCCGGACCGGCGGCTCGCGCGCTCCCCAGTCCCGTCCCGGCACCCGGCCGGGCGGCCGCTCGACGTCGACCGGCCGCCGTCCCGCCAACCCCCGCCTGCTGCGGCAGCGCCTCTTCGTCTTCGTGGTCGTGACGCTGGTCGTCGCCCTGGGTATCGCCGCCGCGCAGGCCTTGCAGGGCTGAGGCCTTCCTCGAACGACCACAAGCCGACCGGGAGGTCGTGGGACCTTCCCGTCGGCTTGGTGGTGGGTGGTGGGTGGTTGTCTTTCAGGACTCCGGGCGGCCCGTTGCCACCGCGTAGAACGCCACCGCCGCCGCCGCGCCCACGTTGAGCGAGTCGACGCCGTGCGCCATCGGGATCCGGACCCACTCGTCTGCCGCGCGCAGCGCCTGCGTCGACAGGCCGTCGCCCTCCGCGCCGAGCATCAGCGCCACCCGCTCCAGCCGGTGCGGGGCCGCCTCGTCGATCGACGTCGCCTTCTCCGCCGGAGTGAGCGCGAGGAGCTTGAAGCCCGCCTCCCGTACCGCCTCCAGGCCGCGGGGCCAGGTGTCCAGGCGGGCGTACGGGACGGAGAAGACCGCGCCCATCGACACCTTGACCGAGCGCCGGTAGAGCGGGTCCGCGCAGTCCGGGGAGAGCAGGACGGCGTCCATGCCCAGCGCGGCCGCGCTGCGGAAGATGGCGCCGATGTTGGTGTGGTCGTTGACCGACTCCATGATCACCACCCGGCGGGCGCCGGCGAGCAGCTCCGTCGCGTCCGGAAGCGGCTTGCGCTGCATGGAGGCGAGGGCGCCGCGGTGCACGTGGTACCCGGTGACCCGCTCGGCGAGGTCCGGCTGGACCGCGTACACCGGCGCCGGGACCTCGTCGATGACGTCGCGCATGACGTCGACCCACTTGGCGGAGAGCAGCATCGACCGCATCTCGTACCCGGCCTGCCTGGCCCGGCGGATGACCTTCTCGCCCTCCGCGATGAACAGGCCTTCGGCGGGCTCGCGTCTGCGCCGGAGTTCGACGTCGGTCAGGCCGGTGTAGTCGCGCAGGCGCGGGTCGTCGGGGTCGTCGATCGTGATGAGTTCGGCCACGGGGTGATACTGCCTTGTCCGGGGTGTCGTGCCAATGTGTGCGACGGTGTGCGACCGGGTCGGGTTACCTCTCGGTACCGGCCCGGGTCACTTCACCAGTTTGTCCGGGCCCTCGGTGACGACGTCTCCGATGACGATGACGGCCGGCGGGCGGACCTCCTCGGCCTTGACGGTCTCGGCGACCGTCGCGAGCGTGGCGTCCACCCGGCGCTGGGTCGCCGTGGTGCCCTCCTGGACCAGCGCCAGCGGGGTCTCCGGGCTCTTGCCGTGCGCGATGAGCGCCTCGGCGATCTTTCCGATCTTGTCGACGCCCATGAGGATGACGAGGGTGCCGGTGAGCTTCGCGAGGGACGCCCAGTCGACGAGCGAGCGCGGGTCGTCGGGAGCGACGTGCCCGCTCACCACCGTGAACTCGTGGGCCACCCCGCGGTGCGTGACCGGGATGCCGGCCGCGCCCGGGACCGAGATCGAGCTGGAGATGCCGGGGACCACCGTGCAGGCGATGCCTTCGACGGCGAGCGCCTGGGCCTCTTCCATGCCCCGGCCGAAGACGAAGGGGTCGCCGCCCTTGAGGCGGACGACCGACTTCCCGGCCTTCGCGTGCTCGATGAGCGCGTTGTTGATGGCCTCCTGGGCCATGAAACGGCCGTACGGGATCTTGGCCGCGTCGATCACCTCGACGTGCGGGGGCAGCTCGTCGAGGAGGTCGCGCGGGCCCAGCCGGTCGGCGATGACCACGTCCGCCTCGGCGAGCAGCCGGCGGCCGCGGACGGTGATCAGGTCCGGGTCGCCCGGGCCGCCGCCGACCAGGGCGACGAAGGGGGTACGGGAGCGGTGCGCGGGTGCGGCGAGCGAGCCGTCGCGGAGGCCCTCGACGATCGCGTCGCGCACGGCGGCGGAGCGGCGGGGGTCGTGGCCGGTGAGCACCGCGACCGTGACGCCCGCGTCGCGGCCGGTCGCCGGGGTCCAGGCGGTGGCCGCCTCGGCGTCGTCGGCGCGCACGCACCAGGTGCGGGTCCGCTCGGCCTCGGCGGAGGCCGCGGCGTTGGCCGCCGCGTCGGTGGTGGCCACGAGTGCGTACCAGGTGTCGGCGAGGTCACCGTCCTCGTACCGCCGCTTCACCCAGGTGATCTCGCCGGCCTCCGCCATCGCGTCCACGGAGGGGGTCGCGGACGGGGAGATCAGCGTGATCTCGGCGCCCGCGGCGATCAGCGCGGGCAGCCGGCGCTGGGCGACCTGGCCGCCGCCCAGGACGACGACGCGTCGGCCCGCTAGACGCAGACCGACGGGGTAGGCGGGGTGCGCCGCGATCTCGGTGTGCTCGGCCATGGGTGGGCGGCTCCTCGGAGAGGCTGTGAGGGTGCGGGGCCGCTGCTGCGGTGGAGCGGCTGGTGGGGCTGGTGGCGTTGCCTGGGGCTCACGATATCGGGGGTGCGTGGCCGTCACGCTGTGACGGATCTCCCGGTCGGTGCGTCCGTGCGCGGGGGCCGCGCAGGGGCCGTGCTCGGGACTGCGTGTTCTACGGCGCCTTCGGGCGCATGAGGGCCGGAGGCTCTGATGCGCCACAAAACACGCTCTACGTCCCGAACACACGGCCCCTGCGCGTCCCCCACTCCCGTGCGTGGGTGGGGGACGCGCCGGTGGTGCTACTTCTCGGTGACGCCCGCCGAGTCGAACGTGGCCACCTCGTGCATCGCACGGGCCGCGCTCTGGACCAGGGGCAGGGCGAGCAGGGCTCCCGTGCCTTCGCCGAGGCGGAGGTCCAGGTCGACCAGGGGGCGCAGGCCCAGCTTGTTCAGGGCCGCCACGTGGCCCGGCTCCGCGCTGCGGTGGCCGGCGATGCAGGCCGCCAGCGACTCCGGGGCGATCGCGCGGGCCACGAGGGCCGCCGCTCCGGTGGAGACGCCGTCGAGGATGACCGGGGTACGGAGCGAGGCCGCGCCCAGGATCAGGCCGACGAGGGCCGCGTGCTCCAGGCCGCCGATCGCCGACAGGACGCCGATCGGGTCCGCCGGGTCCGGCTTGTGCAGGTCGAGGGCGCGGCGGACCACGTCCACCTTGCGGGCGTGCGTCTCGTCGTTGATGCCGGTGCCGCGACCGGTGACCTCGGCGGCGTCGACCCCGGTGTAGACCGAGATGAGCGCGGCGGACGCGGTGGTGTTCGCGATGCCCATCTCGCCGGTGAGGATCGCCTTGTTGCCGGCGGCGACCAGGTCGCGGGCCGTCTCGATGCCCACCTCGATCGCGGCCAGGACCTCTTCGCGGGTCATCGCGAGGCCCGTGGTGAAGTCGCCCGTGCCCGGGCGGACCTTGCGGGGAAGGAGGCCGGGGGTCGCCGGAAGTTCGGAGGCCACGCCCACGTCGATGACGCAGACCTCGGCGCCGACCTGGTTGGCGAACGCGTTGCAGACCGCTCCCCCGCCGAGGAAGTTGGCCACCATCTGGCCCGTGACCTCCTGCGGCCAGGGCGTGACGCCCTGGGCGTGGACACCGTGGTCGCCCGCGAAGATCGCGACCGCCGCCGGCTCCGGGATCGGAGGAGGGCAGATGCGGGAGAGGCCGGAGAGCTGTGCCGAGATGATCTCCAGCATGCCCAGGGCCCCTGCGGGCTTGGTCATGCGCTTCTGGCGCTCCCACGCCTCGCCGAGCGCCTTGGCGTCCAGCGGGCGGATGTTGGCCACGGTCTCCTGGAGCAGGTCGTGCGGCTCCTCGCCGGGCAGGGCGCGGCGGCCGTACGTCTCCTCGTGGACGACCCAGGCCAGCGGGCGGCGCTTGGACCAGCCCGCCTGCATCAGCTCGGGCTCCTCCGGGAACTCGTCGACGTATCCCACGCAGAGGTACGCGACGACTTCGAGGTGCTCGGGCAGGCCGAGCGTACGGACCATCTCGCGCTCGTCGAAGAAGCTGACCCAGCCGACGCCGAGGCCCTCGGCGCGGGCGGCGAGCCAGAGGTTCTCGACGGCCAGCGCGGAGGAGTACGGGGCCATCTGCGGCTGCGTGTAGCGGCCCAGGGTGTGGCGGCCGCCCCGGGTCGGGTCGGCGGTCACGACGATGTTGACCGGGGTGTCGAGGATGGCCTCGATCTTCAGTTCCTTGAACTGCTTCGCCCGGGCCTTCGGCAGCGACTTGGCGTAGGCGTCGCGCTGCCGCTGGGCCAGCTCGTGCATCGTCTGCCGGGTCTCGGCGGAACGGATGACCACGAAGTCCCAGGGCTGCGAGTGGCCGACGCTGGGGGCCGTGTGGGCGGCCTCCAGGACGCGGAGCAGCACCTCGTGCGGGATCGGGTCGGAGCGGAAGCCGTTGCGGATGTCGCGGCGCTCCCGCATCACGCGGAGGACGGCCTCGCGCTCGGCGTCCGCGTAGCCGGGGGCCGGCGCGTCGGAGGAGTGGGAGGGGTTGACCTCGGACGGCTGGGCCTCGGAGGCCGGGATGTCGGAGGGTGCGACGTCGGAGGCCGGGGCGTCGGCGAGCTGGGCCTCGGAGGCCGGGGCGTCGGCGAGCTGGGCGTCGGGGGCTGTGACGTCGGCGGTTGCCACGTCGAGCGCCTGGGCCTCGGGGGCCTGGGCCGGCTGCTCTTCGGCCTCGGTGAGTTCGTCGGTGACGGTGAGCTCTTCGGCGGCCTTGAGCTGTTCGGCGTCGGCGGCCGTGGGCTGCTCTGCGTCGGTGAGCTCGTCGGCTTCCACCAGCTCCGTGGCGTCCACGAAGCCTTCGGCCTCGGGCGTCGCCACGGGCTCGGTCTCCGGGGCTACGGCGGCCTCGATCGGCGCCTCCACCTCGGTGACGGCCTCGGGCTGCGCCGCCGGCGCGTCCGCGGGCTCGGTCGGGGCGGGCTGCTGCGGCTGTTCGGTCGTCACGGCCTCGGCCGGGGCTTCCGCCACCGCCTCCGGCTCGGGGGCCTGCTCGGGCAGGGGCTCGGGGGTGGCCTCCGCCACGACGAGGATCTCCTCGACGGGGGCGGCCTCGACGAGGACCTGCTCCGCCGGCGCCTCGGCGACGGGCTCCGGCAGGGCGTCCGCCTCGGGCTCCGGCGCCTGCTCGGCCTCGGGCGCGGGGACGGGGACGGGGGCGGGGACCTCGGCGGCGGGCTCGGCCTCGCGCGGCGCGGGCACGGTGGCCTGGGGCTCGGCCTCGGCGAGCTCCGGGGCCGCGGGCCCGGTCGGCTCCTCGGGCAGCTCGGGAGCGACGGCCACCGGGGCCTCGGCCGGTTCCTCGGTCTCGGCGACCGGGGTCGGGGCGAGGTGCGGGGCCGTCGGGACGGAACCCTCGACCTGGACGAACTGTCCCGTCGGCGGGACGACCGTTTCTGCGGGGAGGACCGGCTGGGGTGCCAGGGCCTCCTGCGGCTGCGCGGCCCACGGCTCGGCGCCCTGCGGCGCGAGCTGCTGGTCCTGCGGGATGTCGAAGTACTCGGGGCCCGTCGTCGGCGGTCCCGGGTTGCGTACGGGCATCGGCGCGGGTCCGGTGGCCACGACCGGCGTGGGCTGCGGGGCCGGGGCGGGCGCGGCGGCCGGGCCGCGGTCGGCGAGCGAGAGCACGACGCCACCGGTGGCGTCGGGCACGGGCGGGCCCATGTGCAGCGGGCGCCGGGCGGGCGGCGGGGTCGGAGCGCCGGCGGGCTGCGGTACGCGGACGCCGCCGAGGTCGACCGAACCGGTGTCGCGGCCCGCGGCCTCGTGGGCGCCGGTGTCGAGGATGCCGGGCTCGTAGCCGTGGTCGGCGAGGACGGGCTCCTGCGCGGCGACGGGGACGCCGTGCGCCGGGGTGCCCTGGACGGGAGTGCCCTGCGCCGGGGTGCCCTGGGCGGGAGTGCCGTGTGCCGGGGTGCCGTGCGCCGGAGTGCCGTGCGCCGGAGTGCCGTGCATCGGCGTCCCGTGCGCCGGAGTGCCGACGGGCTGGGCCTGCTGCGGGGTCTGGCCCTGGGGGGCGGTCAGGACGTCCGCGAGGACGAAGGGCTCCGGGAGCGGGTCGGTGAGCGGGTCGCCCATCGGGGCCGCCTGCGGAGCGACGGGCACGGGCTGCATGCCCTGGTGCGGGACGACGGGGGGCACCTGCGGCGCCGGTACGGCGACCGGCGGCGCGGGCGCGACGCCCGGCGGGTGCTCGCTCCAGGCGCCCTGGGCGCCCGGCATGAGGAGGATCTCGTCGTCCTCGGCTGCGTGCTCGGAGGGGTCCAGGAAGGTGTACGCGCCCGGTGCGGGGATGCCCGGCTGCTCGACCATGCCTGCGTTCTCCGGCAGTCCCTCGCCCGAGACCTGGCCGGTGTCCGTCATGCGTACCCCTCGCCCATCGCTTGTACTTCCTTCAGACCTGCGCCCGTCGTGAACAACGAGCGCGCGCGCCGCGCGGCACGAAGGACGCGCGGACACCCACTCATTGTCGCGGCCCTCGGCCGTCGTGGCAGGCAGATCCGCCACGGCGTTCTGTGGACTGCGCCACGTCGCGCGGTCCCCCCTTTGCTGCGTACCACATCGGCGGGCCGAAAGGGCCGCCGATTCGAGACATCACGAGCGAAATGCCGAACGCCCCGGTGCGGTACAACAATCGGCCAGCCTACCTGGCTCAGTGGAGCGGCAGGGTCACGGGGCGCCGTCGCTCCTGCGTCCGGCCAGCAGGAAGACCACCGAACGCTCGCGCTCCGACCAGTCGGCCGGGTCGAGTCCGACGGTCTGGAGGAGGACGCTCTCGACGGCGTAACCGCCGTCGGCGAGCGCGGTGCCGATGGCCTCGGCCTCGTCGCGGGTGGAGGCGTGGGCGACGATGCGCTCGGGGCGCCGGTCGGTGCAGGCGGTGACGACGGGGACGCCGCCGGCCGCGATGCGGACGACATCGGGTTCGGGCAGGTTCTCCAGGACGTGCGGGGCGCGGCCCGGGACGGTCTGGAGCGGTACGCCGTGGCGGCGGGCGGCCGCCTCGGTGCGGGCACAGGCGGCCGGGTCGGTGTCCACCGCGATGACGGCGGCGCCGAAGCGGGCGGCCTCGACGGCGAAGGCGCCGCCCGCGCAGCCGATGTCCCAGACGAGGTCGCCGACGCGGGGGCCGAGGCGGGCCAGCTGGGCGGCGCGCAGGGCCGGGTCCTCGCCGGCTCCGGGCCGGGTCGGCGGGGTCGTATCGGGGGCGCCTGGGGCGTACCCCCGGGGGCCGTACCCCTCGGGGGCGTATTCCTCGGCCGGCAGGCCCCAGCCGCGTACCGACCGCACGGCCGGGTCCTGGCCCATCAGCCAGGGGACGGTCGGGGTGCCGGTGCCCCCTGCGCCCACTCCCCCGATGACGAGGACGACGTTGGGGTCGCGCCAGGCGTGGTCGGCGGCCCTGTCGGAGGTGAGGACGGAGACCTGTTCGCGGTCGGTGCCGAGCTCCTCGCAGACGACGAAGGTGCGGTGGACCCCGTCGAGGAGGAGGGCGAGTTCGGCCGGTCCCGCGCCCGGCGAGGTGAGGACGGCGACCTTGGGGTGGGCGCGGCAGACGTTCACGGCGCGGCGCAGGGTGCGCTGGTGGGCGACGACGATCCGGGCGTCCTCCCAGGGCATTCCGGCGCGGGCGAAGGCGGCGGCGACGGAGGAGACGGCGGGGACGACCTCGACTTCGAGGCCGTGCTCGGGGGCGCGCAGGACGCGGACGACGCCGAAGAAGCCCGGGTCGCCGTCGGCGAGGACGACGGCGGTGCCGCGGTGGCCCGCGATGCGGCGGGCGGCGAGGTCGACGCTGCCGAGGCGGATGCGTTCGGCGGCGGGGGGCACCTCGGGCAGCGCCAGGTGGTGGGCGGCGCCGGCCACGAGGGTGGCGGCGGACAGCGCGGACCGGGCCGCCGAGGTGAGGGGCGAGCCGTCCCAGCCGATCACCGTGACCCGGTCGGCCATCGTCGTCTGTCTCCTGTGGTGTTGTCGCAGGTCGGGGGCGTGCCGAGCGTACCCCGGGTCGGCCTCCGGGGCTCAGCTCCAGTCGGTGTACGAGGAGTATCCGGCTTCGGCCATCTGGTCGGCGAGGCCGTCGAGGTCCTCGGGGAGGAGGCCCCAGAGGATGAAGTCGGTGCGCAGCTCGGTCCAGCTGCCGTCCTCGGTGCGGGTGCGGGCTATGCAGGCGTTGCGGAGGACGCCTTCGCTGATGCAGCCGATCTTCTGGGCGACCTGCTGGGAGGCGGTGTTGTCCGCCGCGGTGCGCAGTTCGAGGCGTTCGAACTTCTGGTCGCCGAAGAGCCACTGGGCGGTGGCGAGGGCGGCTTCGGAGGCGTATCCCTCGCCGCGGGCCCAGGGGGCGATGATGTAGGAGAGCTCGGTGGAGCGGACACGCCAGTTGGTGTTGCCCAGTTGGACGATGCCCACGAGTCGCTGGGTGAGGAACTCGGTGACGGCGAGGTCGAGTCCGCGGCCGGCGGCGCGTTCGGTGGGGGCGTACTCGGTGATCCAGCGGCGGGCGGCGTCCTCGGTGTACGGCTGGGGGACGGCCGTCCAGGCGCCGACCATCTCGTCGTTCATCATCTCGGCCAGGGCCGGGGCGTCGGCCTCTTCGAGCGCGCGCAGCACCAACCGGTCCGTGTTGATGGAGATGTCCGGAAAGGTGGTAGTCATGCTCAGCTCCATGCCGTGGACCGTCCGAATCGACCGTGAACGCACAGCATGCAGCATGCGGCCGTCGGTGCGCATGGCCGGGTGGGGTGTGCGGGGGAACGCGACGAAGGCCCCGCGCATCGGACGGGATGCGGGGGCCTTCGGCACAAGGACTGTACGGGGGAACCGGTCTGACGGTTCCTCGGATACCGGGCCCTACTTGGCGACGGCGCCGAAGGCCGGGATGACCGAGCCCTTGTAGGTGTCCTCGATGTACTTCTTCACCTCGGGCGAGTTGAGGAGCTTGGCGAGCTTCTGCACGCGGGCGTCCTTCTCGTTGCCCTCCTTGACGGCGAGGAAGTTGGCGTACGGGTTGCCTTCGGCCTTCTCCAGGACGAGGGCGTCCTTCGCCGGGGAGAGCTTGGCCTCGATGGCGTAGTTGCCGTTGATGACGGCGGCGTCGACGTCGTTCAGGGCGCGGGGCACGGTGGCGGCCTCCAGCTCCTTGAACTCCAGGCCCTTCTTGTCGGTGATGTCGGAGATCTTGGCGTTGGTTCCGACGCCCGGCTTGACGGTGATCAGGCCGTTCTCGGCGAGCAGCTGGAGCGCGCGGCCGCCGTTGGTGGTGTCGTTGGGGACCGCGATGGTCTGGCCCGGCTTGATGTCCTTCACCGACTTGAGGCTCTTGGAGTAGAGGCCCAGCGGCTCCAGGTGGACGTTGACCACGGGGACGATGGTGGTCTTGTTCTTCTGGTTGAAGTCGTCGAGGTACGGCTTGTGCTGGAAGAAGTTGGCGTCGACCTGGCCGGACTGGGTGGCGGTGTTCGGCAGGACGTAGTCCGTGAACTCCTTCACCTCCAGCTTCAGGCCGGCCTTCTCGGCCAGGTTGTCCTTGACGTAGTTGAGGATGTCGGCGTGCGGCGTCGGGGACGCGGCGACGACGAGCGGCTTGGAGGTGTCGCCGGAGCCGGCCGAGTCCTTGGTGGAGGACGGGTCCGAGGAGGTGCCGCAGGCGGTGAGGCCGAGGGCGAGGGCGGCGGTGGCGGCGATACCGGCGGTGAGCTTGATGTTCTTACGCACGAAGAGTGCCTCTTTCCGGTGGTGCGGTGGACGCCTGGACAACAAGTCCGGGCTGTTCTTCGAAGAAACGAAGCCTTGGGGGTGGGGCGTACGGCTCAGGCCGTGCGGCCCCGGCGGGCGAGGAGCCGGACGGCTCCGTCGCCGATGAGCTGGATGACGGTCACGATGAGGACCAGGACGACGACGGTGACGAGCATGAACGTGGTGTCGAAGCGCTGGTATCCGTAGGTGACGGCCTTGGAGCCGAGGCCCTCGCCGCCGACCGCGCCGGCCATCGCCGAGTAGCCGATGAGCACGATCACCGTGGTGGTGACGCCCGAGACGAGCGAGGGCAGGGACTGCGGGAGCAGCACCTTGCGGACGATGGTGGGGATGCCGCCGCCCATGGCCTGGACGGCCTCGACGAGCCCGTGGTCGACCTCGCGGATCGCCGTCTCGACGAGTCGCGCGAAGAAGGGGATGGCGCCGATGGCGAGCGGCACGATCATCGCGGTGGGACCGATGAAGGTGCCGACGACGAAGGTGGTGAAGGGGATCAGCGCGATCAGCAGGATGATGAAGGGCAGCGAACGCCCGATGTTCACGATCGCACCGACGACCTTGTTCACCGGCCGGTTCTGCAGCAGTCCGCCCTTGTCCGTGAGGACGAGGAGGATGCCGAGCGGCAGGCCGCCGAGCACGGTGACGACGGTGGCCCAGAGGACCATGTAGAGCGTGTCGACGGTGCCCTGCACCAGCAGGGGCTGCATCTCGGACCAGGTCACTTGGCACCTTCCTTGGCCAGTACGGGCACGGTGTCGGCCGGCGCGGCGTCCGCCGCGGCGGCTGCGTCGGCTTCATCGAGGTCGACGCGTTCGACCTGGAGGCCCTGCTCGCGCAGGAAGCCGACCGGGACGACGTTGTCCTCGTACCGTCCGGGGAGCTCGATCCGCATCCGGCCGATCTGCTTCCCGCTCACGGTGTCCATCGCCGCCCCGAGGATCGAGATGTCGATGTTGTAGGTGCGGGAGAGCTGGGAGATGACCGGCTGGGTCGCGGACTCGCCGTGGAAGGTGACGTCGACGACCGTGCGGTCGGGGCCGGTGGGGGCGCCGCTGACCGGGAAGAGCTCGGCCGCCAGCTGGGAGCCGGGGGTGGCGAGCAGTCCGGTGACGGTGCCGGATTCGATGACGCGGCCGTGCTGCATCAGGGCGGCGGAGTCGCAGATCGTCTTGACGACGTCCATCTCGTGCGTGATGAGCAGGACGGTGAGGCCGAGCTGCTGGTTGAGGTCGCGCAGGAGTTGGAGGATGGAGCGGGTGGTCTCCGGGTCGAGGGCGCTGGTGGCCTCGTCGGAGAGGAGGACCTTGGGCTTGCCGGCGAGGGCGCGGGCGATGCCGACGCGCTGCTTCTGGCCGCCCGAGAGCTGGCCCGGGTAGGACTTGGCCTTGTCGGCGAGGCCGACGAGGTCGAGGAGTTCGAGGGCACGGCGGGAGCGTTCGGCGCCGGAGACGCCGAGGATCTCCAGGGGGAGCTCGATGTTGTCCTTGACCGTGCGGGAGGACAGCAGGTTGAAGTGCTGGAAGACCATGCCGATGCTGCTGCGCGCCCGGCGCAGGTCCTTCCCGGCGCGGCGGCTCTTTCCGGCGAGGGCGGTGAGGTCGACTCCGTCGACGGTCACGGTGCCGGAGGTGGGGCGCTCCAGGAGGTTGACGCAGCGGATGAGCGAGGACTTGCCGGCGCCGCTCTGGCCGATCACGCCGAAGACCTCGCCCTCACGGACGTGCAGGTCGACGCCGTCCAGAGCGGTGACCTGGCGGCCGCGCGACTCGTAGACCTTGGTCAGGCCCGAAGTGGTGATCACAGGGTTTCCGTCACTGTCGAGTGCGCGGCGCGGGGTCCGCCGGGCACGGGGCATACGTCGTTCGGACAGTCAGGCGCACGGAGGCCGGTCCGGCGAACGGCCGGAGGCAGCGTGTGCGCGGGGCAGGCACGGTCCACCGCCGGTGGGCGGGAGGATCGGCTGGCCGTCGGGTCTCGCTTCGGGGCGCGAGACTCTGGCGGGGGCCCTCAGAAGGCGCACATTCGACACATACAACGAGCACCGGGCGTCGTGATCGCCTCGGTCGCAAGGGTGCGGCTGCTCGTCGTGGTCATGTCTGCAAGTAAAGCATGCGCAGTCGCGAACGAAAGGGGGGTGTCCGCATAGCGGACGCCCCTGAGATGCCATACGGACACTCGGCGGGGCCCGCGCGGTCCTCTTCCTTCCGTGTGTGGCCTGCGGGGACGGGCCCGGCCGGCGGGTGTCGGCGGCGGCGTCCGGCGGGGTGGGAGCGGACGGCGGTGTGGCCAAGGCCACGGTCCGTGCGAAGAGGTGGGGGCGGGCGCGCACGGGGGGCGAGCGCATCGGGCCTTTCGGACCGTAATACCCTCGGGCGCATGCTCGACGCCCTGACGGTCACGGTCTCCGTGGCCGCGCTCGCCCTCGCCGCCTGGTGCGGCTTCGCCGCCTTCCGGGACCAGCCGACCAAGGACTGGCACTTCATCGGCATGGCCGTGGTGACCTTCCTGGTCCTGGCCCAGCTGATCGTCGGCATCGTGCAGCTCGTGCGCGGCGACAAGGCCGAGGAGGGCACGACGATCTTCGTCGCCTATCTGCTGGGCGCCCTGTGCGCGGTGCCGATCGCCGGGTTCATGTCGCTCGCGGAGCGCAGCCGGTGGGGCTCGGCGACGGTGGCCGCCGGTGCGGTCGTCCTCGCCGTACTCGAAGTGCGTCTCTACGACATCTGGACGGTGGGCTGACCATGACCGAGACACAGGAGAAGACCGCGCGGGGCGCGAGGAACCGTCTCGTCTCTGGCCCCGGCATCCTGCTCGTCTGGCTGTACGGCGTCATGTCGGTCGGCGCGGTCTCCCGCTCGATCTACCAGATCGCGACCGAGTTCGACCGGGCGCCGCTCGCGTACGGTCTGTCGGCGGTGGCGGCCGTGGTCTACGCCT
Organism: Streptomyces sp. NPDC056169; assembly: GCF_042268445.1. NCBI lineage: Bacteria > Bacillati > Actinomycetota > Actinomycetes > Kitasatosporales > Streptomycetaceae > Streptomyces > Streptomyces sp. NPDC056169. Next base: position 43,180 of record NZ_JBHJUO010000026.1, read on the forward strand.
TCATCACCTACACGCTGGTACGGGGTGGGGAGACGGCCCGCAGGGCGGCGCTGGTCTGCTGCGCCGCCGAGCTCGCGGGCGTCCTGATCGTGGGGACGTGGACGCTGGTGGAGCCGTCCGCCTTCCCCGACGCGACGGTCTGGTCGGACTACGGCTACGGCTACCTCTTCATTCCGGTCCTGCTGCCGCTGACCGGAATCTGGTGGCTCCGCCGGTCGCGTACCGCGACTGCGACTGCCGTCTGAGCCTGCGTCTACACCCGAAGGCTGCCGCCTGTGTCAGGCGGCGGCCTTCTCCAGGGTCACCAGGGTGAGCTTCGGGCCCAGTTCACGGGCCGCCACCTGCGCGTACCCCTTGCTGCGGTAGAGCCGCAGATTGCCCTCGCTGCGATGGCCGGTGAAGAGCTGGAAGCGCTTGGCGGAGGGCTCCGCCGGTGCGGCGTCGGCGCCGAAGTGGCGCTCGATGCCGTCGAGGAGGCGGCCGCCGAGGCCGTGGCGCTGCATGCGCGGGTGGACGATCAGCTTGGCGATCCGCACCGTGCCGTCCTCGTCGAGGCGGGCCCGCACCGAGGCGACGACCTCGTCGCCGAGCCGGGCCACCAGGCCGTACCCCTCGTCCAGTTCTGCGCGCAGGGCGTCGAGCGACTGGGTGAGCGGTTCGATGGACCAGTCTCCGTACAGCTCCGCCTCGCTCTGGTAGCAGAGGTACTGCAGCTTCAGGATGTGCTCCGCGTCCTGCGCGTCCGCTGCTGAGATGGTCACGCTCAGGCCCATGTGTGCACGCCTCCCGCTCATGTGGTTCGCCGTCGGTTTATCGCACCCTTCCCCGTCGGCCGGGGGCGGGAACCTCTGCAGCCAGCATTCTGCGCAGGCATCCCAGGCAACGGGAACGCATCGGCCCCAGACTGCCCTGTGAGATACCCAACTCTCCTGCGATTTCCCGGTAGGTCGGGTCCTCCGGATCGAGCATCGCGGTGAGCAGGCGCGGGCAGCGGCCGGGTGTCCGCGTGACCGCGGCGCGCAGGGTGCGGTGCCGTTCGGCGACGAGGAGGGAGGCCTCCGGGGAGCCGTGCGGGCCTTCGGTGTCCGGCGGCGGGGCGGGCTCGTCCTCGTAGGGGCGCTCCCGGTCGGTGGTCCGGCGGGCGCGGCGGGCCTCGGCACGGACGGCGCGGCGCAGCCAGTCGGCGGGGCGCTCGGGGGCGCCCGTCTCCTGGAGGCGCTCCAGGAGACGGAGCCAGACGGCCTGTTCGAGGTCGCCGGGGTCGACGCCGGCGGCCGGGGCCTCGGCGTCCGACTCGGCGGCGAGCAGCGGGGCGAGGGCGGCGAGGAGGCCGGGGTCCGCGGGCGAGTCGGAAGCGGGGGCGGAGGCGGAGGTGGAGGCGGGGGTGGGGGCGGAGGCGGAGGTGGAGGCGGGGGTGGGGGCGGAGGCGGAGGCGTGGCCGGGGTCGGCAGGTGCGGAAGCCGGGGTGGGGACGGAGGTCGGGGTGGGGACGGAGGCGGGGGTGCGGACGGTCGCCGGGGCGGGGGCCTCGTACGTCGTGGTCTCGGGGGTGGTCATGACCGGCACGATGTCCGGGCGTGCGCGCGCGGTTGCGGTGCGGGGCGTAAACCACCCGGGAGGAGGTCGTGCGGCCTCGGGCCGCACGGCCTCCTCCCGGGTCCCTCGGTCAGTCGCGGGCGGCGGCCGTGAAGTCCGCAGCGGCGAGCAGCGCGGTGTCCGGGTTGTCGGAGAAGATGCCGTCGATCCCCGTCTCCAGGTACCGCTTCAGGGCCCCGAAGGCGTCGCCGTAGGCCGTCGGGTCCGTGCCCCGGCGGAAGTCGGCGGGCAGGAAGCTGTTCTCGTTGCGGTGGGTGTACGGGTGGAGGACGAGGCCCTCGGCGTGCGCGTCGCGGACGAGGGTGGTCGGGGTGCCGAGCCGTCCGGTCGCGTCCTTCGGGATGACCAGGTCGAGCGTGGGGCCGATGCCCTGTGCGTACGAGGCGATCCAGCGCAGGCCCTCGGGCGTCACCAGGTCGGCGACGGTGCGCGGGTCGCCCGCCTCGACGAAGTCCCAGGGGCGGCTGGTCGCGCCGGAGAGCAGGACCACTCCCGGGGAGTCGACCAGCTTCGCCAGGCGCTGGATGCTGCTGGGTTCGAAGGACTGGAGGAAGACCGGGGAGTTCGCGCGGTGGCGTCCGTAGCGGCGCAGGAGCTTGGCGAGCCGCTCCTCCAGGCCGAGGCCGAGGGAGCGGAAGTAGGTGGGGTGCTTGGTCTCGACGTGCAGCCAGACGTCGCGGCCCCGGCGGCGGCCCTCCTCCTCGGCCCAGCGCAGCACCTCCTCGAAGGTGGGGATCGTCCAGCGGCCGTCGTAGAGGGTGTTCTCCTGGCGGACGGCCGGAATGCGCTCCTTGGCCCGCAGGGTCTTGAGCTCGGCGAGCGTGAAGTCCTCGGTGAACCAGCCGGTGAGCGAGGTGCCGTCGACGCTCTTGGTGGTCTTCCGGGAGGCGAACTCGGGGTGGTCGGCGACGTCGGTGGTGCCGGTGATGTCGTTCTCGTGGCGGCAGACGAGGTGGCCGTCCCGGGTGGGGACGAGGTCCTGCTCGATGACGTGGGCGCCGAGGTCGAGGGCGTGCCGGTAGGAGCCGAGGGTGTGCTCGGGGCGGTAGCCGCTGGCGCCGCGGTGAGCGATGACGGTGGGGACGGGGAGGGAGCGGTAGCCGTGGCCTCGGCCCCGGCCGTCGGCGCGGGCCTCTTCGGCGTGGGCGGTGCCCGTGGGGAGGGCCGTCGAGGCCCCCAGTACGGCCGCGGCTCCGGCCGCTCCGAGAACGGTCCGCCGTGCCGGGGTCCGGTGCTCGCCCTGGGTCATGAAGGCTCCTCTTCGTGTGATGTCCCGCACCTGTCAACGGGGAGCTCCGACGCTAGGCACAGCGGCCCTACGGACGGCAGACCTCTGCCGAACATGGCGGAAACACACGTCAACACTGCGTATCCACTCGGTGAACCCGATGTGCGTACGGCGGTGACCCGCGAGTATCGTCGCCAGCTGCACCGTCAGCCGGCCCGCACCCCGCGCCACCCCCGGAGGAACCGTTGTCCCGTCTCGCGATCATCAAGGCAGTGCTCGGGCCGGCCATGCGCCTGATGTTCCGCCCCCGCGTGGAGGGCGCCGAGAACATCCCGGGGACCGGTCCCGTCATCCTCGCGGGCAACCACCTGACCTTCATCGACTCGATGATCATGCCGATCTGCCTGGACCGTCAGGTCTTCTTCATCGGCAAGGACGAGTACGTGACGGGCAAGGGCATCAAGGGCCGGGCGATGGCCTGGTTCTTCACCAGCGTCGGCATGATCCCCGTGGACCGGGACGGCGGTCGCGGCGGTGTCGCGGCGCTGATGACCGGGCGGCGGATCCTGGAGGAGGGCAAGATCTTCTCGATCTACCCGGAGGGCACCCGCTCCCCCGACGGCCGGCTCTACCGGGGCCGTACGGGCATCGCGCGCCTCACCCTGATGACCGGCGCGCCGGTGGTGCCGTTCGCGATGATCGGCACCGACAAGATCCAGCCGGGCGGGGCGGGTCTGCCGCGACCGGGCAAGGTGACGGTCCGCTTCGGCGAGCCGATGGAGTTCTCCCGGTACGACGGGATGGACCGCGACCGCTATGTCCTGCGGGCGGTGACGGACTCGGTGATGGCCGAGGTGATGCGGCTGTCCGGGCAGGAGTACGTGGACATGTACGCCACCAAGGCGAAGGCCGCGTAACGCCGGTCCGCAGATGACGGTCCGTAGATGACGGTCCGTAGATGACGGTCCGTAGATGACGGTGCCCCCGTACAGCCCGGCTGTACGGGGGCACCTTCGTGTTCCGACGGCGTCCGGTTCCGACGGCGTCAGTGCTCGATGCCGTCCTCCAGCTTCTGGCCCCTGAGCAGGAACCAGGCCGCGACCGAGGCCGCGAGGAGGACCGCCGCGCCGACGCCGGCCGCGATCCGCAGTCCGTCGACGAAGGCGAGCTGGGCGGCCGACACCAGGGCCGTCGCCGCGTCCGGGGCGAGGGCACCCGAGGCCTCCACGGCGCCGCCGAGCGACTCGTGGGCCGCCGAGGCGATGTCGGAGGGGACACCGGCCGGGGTGGCGAAGTCGCGGTAGGCGCCGGTCACGATCGAGCCGAGTACGGCGATGCCGAGCGCGGCGCCGAGTTCGTACGCGGTCTCGGAGACGGCGGAGGCGGAACCCGCCTGGTCCTTCGGGACGCTGGAGAGGATCACGTCGGCGGTGACGGTGAACGCGAAGCCGGCGCCCACGCCGACGACGAGCAGGCTCGCGCCGAGCAGCGGGTAGGCGGTCGACTGGTCGAGCGTCGTCAGGACCGCGAGGGAGAGACCGACGGCCGCGAGACCGCCCGCCACGACGGACCGCACGGAGAACCGTCGGGCGACGAGACCGGCGACGAGACCGGCCGTGACCGCGCCGACGGCGGCGGGCAGCTCGGCGAGACCGGCCTCCAGGGGCTGGCGGCCCTGGACCAGCTGGAAGAACTGGGACAGGAAGAACACCAGGCCGGAGAGGCCCAGGATGGTCAGCAGGTCGGCGAGGACGGCGCCGGAGAATCCGCGGTTGCGGAAGAGGCGCATGTCCAGGAGCGGCGCGGGCAGGGTGAGCTGCCTGCGGACGAACCAGGTCAGGGCGGCGGCACCGGCGAGGGCGGCGAGGCCCGCGTCGAGGGAGAGGCCGTGGGAGGCCAGTTCCTTGATCGCGTACACGACGGCGACCACACCGACGAGGGAGAGGCCGACGCTGGGGAGGTCCCAGGGGCCCGGGTTCGGGTTCTTCGACTCGGGGATCATCTTGATGCCGACGAGGACGAGGACGGCCATGACGGGCAGGTTGATGAGGAAGACCGAGCCCCACCAGAAGTGCTCCAGGAGGAATCCGCCGACGACCGGTCCGACGGCGGCACCGGCCGAGGCCATGGCGCCCCAGATGCCGATGGCGAGGCTGCGCTCGCGCGGGTCGTGGAAGAGGTTCCGGATGAGCGCCAGGGTGGACGGCATCAGGGTGGCACCGGCGACGCCGAGCAGCGCGCGGGCCACGATCATCATCTCGGGGCTGGTCGCGTAGGCGTTCAGGACGGAGACGGCACCGAAGGCCGTGGCGCCGATGAGCAGCAGCTTCTTGCGGCCGATGCGGTCGCCGAGGCTGCCCATGGAGACCAGGAGTCCGGCGATGACGAACGAGTAGACGTCGCCGATCCAGAGGAGCTGGGTGCCGGAGGGCTTGAGGTCCTCGGAGAGGAAGGGGGTGGCGAGGCCGAGCACCGTGGCGTCCACCGCCACGAGGAGGACGGCCAGGACGAGGACGGAAAGGGCGAGCCACCGGCCGGGGCGGCGCACGCCCTCGATATGGTCCGGGTGCTTGATGGTGCTGATGCTCACTTCTCCACGCTCCTGCGCGCTCCGCCGAGCAACAGCTCGACGATCATGTACTGAAAGTCCTTGGCGGCGACCCGGCCGTCCTGTACGGCCCAGGCGCCGGAACCGATGAGCCCGTAGAGGGCCTCGGTCAGCCAGGCGGGGGTCAGATCGATCCGGAAGGTGCCCTGCTCCTGGCCGCGCCGGAAGAGGTCGGAGACCCGGGCGTCGAGGCGGGCCCAGCCGTCGTTCTGCTGGTCGCCCTCGAAGAGCTGGTTCTCGGTCACGAGGAACGACAGCAGCGGAGCCATCGGCTCCATCCCGGCGACGAGCCGGCGTACGACCTCGTCGGCGGGTCCGTCGTCGAGGCGGGCCTGATCGACGGCCGCCTCCAGCTCCTGGAGCCCGAGCTCTTCCAGAGCCCTGACCAGGGCATCGCGCCCGGCGAAGTGCCGGTGCAGCGTGGCCCGGCCGATCCCGGCGGCCCGCGCGACCTCGTCCATGGTGGCGGTCGACTTGCGGGAGAGCAGGGCGGCGGCACTGTGGAGCACCTGGGTGCGATCGACTGACATGAGACGACCATACACCGAATGAGACATCAATGTCTCATTCTTAAGGATGAGGCAGAGGCAGGACGAGAAAAAGCGCCGCCGCCCTCCGGTCGTCCGGAGGGCGGCGGCGCCGCGAGCGTGGTGGTCGCCCTGTTCCTACTTCTGCTTCTTGGCCTCGGCCCAGGCGTGCTGGATCACCAGGTCCGCCTTGACCTCGACGAGCTGGGTGGCGACCGCCGAGGGGGCGGTGCCGCCGCGGCCGTCGCGGGAGGCGAGGGCGCCGGAGACGTTGAGGACCGTGCGGACCTCGGGGGTGAGGTGCTCGGAGATCTTGGCGAACTGCTCGTCCGTGAGCTCGTCCAGCTCCTTGCCCTCGGACTCGGCGACCTTCACGCACTCGCCGGCCACCTCGTGCGCCACCCGGAACGGCACGCCCTGCTTGACCAGCCACTCCGCGATGTCCGTGGCGAGCGAGAAGCCGGCGGGGGCCAGCTCCTCCATGCGCTCGCGGTGGACCGTGAGCGTGGCCATCATGCCGGTGAAGGCGGGCAGCAGGACCTCCAGCTGGTCGCAGGAGTCGAAGACCGGCTCCTTGTCCTCCTGGAGGTCGCGGTTGTACGCGAGCGGGAGGGCCTTGAGGGTGGCGAGCAGGCCCGTCAGGTTGCCGATGAGACGGCCCGACTTGCCCCGCGCCAGCTCGGCGATGTCCGGGTTCTTCTTCTGCGGCATGATCGACGAGCCGGTGGAGAAGGCGTCGTGCAGGGTCACGAAGGAGAACTCCTTCGTGTTCCAGATGATGATCTCCTCCGCGATGCGGGAGAGGTTCACACCGATCATCGCCGTGATGAAGGCGAACTCCGCCACGAAGTCACGGGAGGCTGTGCCGTCGATCGAGTTGCCGACCGAGCCGCGCTCGAAGCCGAGGTCCTTGGCGACCGCCTCCGGGTCGAGACCGAGCGAGGAGCCCGCGAGGGCGCCGGAGCCGTACGGGGAGACGGCCGTCCGGGTGTCCCACTGGCGCAGCCGCTCGCCGTCCCGGGAGAGGGACTGGGCGTGGGCCAGGACGTGGTGGGCGAAGAGCACCGGCTGCGCGTGCTGGAGGTGCGTACGGCCGGGCATGGCGACGTCCGCATGCGCCTCGGCGAGGCCGACCAGGGCGTCCTGGAGGTCGGCGATGAGGCCGCCGATGACGCGGGCGTGGTCGCGGAGGTACATCCGGAAGAGGGTGGCGACCTGGTCGTTCCGGGACCGGCCGGCGCGCAACTTGCCGCCGAGGTCGGCGCCGAGGCGCTCCAGGAGGCCGCGCTCCAGGGCGGTGTGGACGTCCTCGTCGGCGATGGTGCCGACGAAGGAGCCGTCGGCGACGTCCGCCTCCAGCAGGTCGAGGCCCGCGAGCATACGGGTCAGCTCGTCCTCGGTGAGCAGGCCCGCCTTGTGCAGCACGCGCGCGTGGGCGCGGGAGCCGGCGATGTCGTACGGCGCGAGACGCCAGTCGAAGTGGACCGACGCGGACAGCTTCGCGAGGGCCTCGGCGGGGCCGTCGGCGAACCGGCCGCCCCAGAGCCGGACGTCACCGTTGTTGCTGCTCACAGCTACTACTCCTCGGGAGGGTGGGTGTACGTGTGCGGGTCACGCCAGGTCGCGCCGGGCGGCGATCGCGCACCCTCTAGTAGGCATAACTATGCAATGGACCGTATGTTTTGTCAACGCGAGGCACGGCGTCCCGCCTGCCGGTCCCGTGTGGGATCGATGGCGCCCTGCCTGCCGGTCCCGTACGGGATCGATGGCGTCCCGCCTGCCGGTCCCGCACGGGTTCGGGCCCGGGAACCGTCTCGGGGCGCGACCGGGGGCGGGGGTGGGCGACCGGGGCTTGAGACGGCGGGGCTCTCCGGTGGTGGAGCGGGCAGAATGCCCGCCATGGGTAAGACATACGAACATATCGACGGGCGGCTGCGGGACTTCATCGAGGCGCAGCCGGTGTTCTTCACCGCGACCGCCCCGCTCTCCGGGAACGGGCACGTCAATCTGTCGCCCAAGGGGCGGCAGGGCACCCTCGTCGTGCTCGACGAACTGACCGTCGCCTATGTGGACTTCGGCGGCAGCGGCGCCGAGACCATCGCGCACCTGCGGGAGCCCGGCAACGGGCGCATCACGCTCATGTGGACCGCGTTCTCGGGGCCGCCGACCGTGGTGCGGGTCCACGGGCGCGGCGAGGCGGTGCTGCGGGACGACCCGCGGTGGGGCGAGCTGTTCGCCCGCTTCCCCGCCGAGGCCGTCGAGGGGCAGGGCAGCGCCCGGGCGATCATCCTGGTGCACGCGCGCCGGGTCAGCGACGCCTGCGGCTTCGCCGTCCCGCTGATGGAGTACCAGGAGGACCGGCAGCTCCACGCCGACTACTTCAACCGCAAGACGGACGAGGAGTTCAACGCGTACTGCGAGCGCAAGGTCGCCACCAGCCTCGACGGGCTGCCCGCGCTGCCGCTCCCGCTGCCGCCGCTTCTGCCCGCCGAATAGCCGCACAGCAGGGGCGATGGTGGCGGTGCCCGCCTAGCGTCGCGGCCATGCGCACCCTTCTCGTCCTCGGCGCCGCCCTGCTCTCCCTCGGCGGCGTGCCCGCGCCCGTACCCGCGCCGCTGCCCGCGCGGATGGCGGACACCGGCGGGGGCTCGCAGCTGCTCACCGCCGAGGCCGCGGATCCCGACTCCACCACCGGCACGCTCACCTGGTGGGACCGGCGGGGCGGGCGGTGGGTGAAGGCGGGGTCCGCGCCCGCGCGTTTCGGCGCGAAAGGGCTCGCGGAGGGCGCCGGGCGGCGGCAGGGTACGAACACCACGCCCACCGGGATCTACCGGTTGCCGTACGCCTTCGGTGTGCGGGCCCGGCCCGCCGGGACCCGCTTCCGCTATGCCCGGGTCACCGAGCGCTCCTGGTGGTGCCAGGACAACGGCTCCCGCGCGTACAACCGCTGGGTCGAGGGGCTGCCCCGGGACTGCCGGGCGGCCGAGGCCGAGCACCTCGTCTCGTACGGCACGCAGTACGCGCACGCGCTCGTCATCGGCTTCAACTACGACCGTCCCGTGCGCGGCCGCGGCGCCGGGATCTTTCTGCACGTCAACGGGCGTGGGGCGACGGCCGGTTGTGTCTCCGTACCGGCGGACGCCCTGCGCGCGGTCCTCGCCTGGGCGGATCCCGCGCGCCGGCCGCACATCGCCGTCGGCACGCGGAGCGGTCCGACGGCGATCACGCGGTACTGACCGGCGTCGGGGTCAGCGGTCCTTCTGCGCCAGGCGCAGCAGGTGGTCGGCGAGTGCCTGGCCGCCCGTCGGGTCCCGGCTGATCAGCAGGAGGGTGTCGTCGCCCGCGATCGTGCCGAGGATCGCGTGGAGTTCGGCCTGGTCGATGGCCGACGCGAGGAACTGGGCCGCGCCCGGCGGGGTCCGCAGCACCACCAGGTTGGCGGAGGCCTCGGCGGCGATCAGCAGTTCGCCGGAGAGGCGGCGCATGCGCTCCTCCTTGGCGGACTCGCCGAGCGGGGCCTGCGGGGTGCGGAAGCCGCCCTCGCTGGGCACCGCGTAGATCAGCTCTCCACCGGTGTTGCGGATCTTCACCGCGCCGAGCTCGTCGAGGTCGCGGGAGAGCGTCGCCTGAGTGACGCTCAGCCCGTCGTCCGCGAGGAGCTTGGCGAGCTGGCTCTGCGAGCGCACCGGCTGCCGGTTGAGGATGTCGACGATCCTGCGGTGGCGTGCGGTGCGGGTCTGCGGAACGGACGGCCCGCCGTGCTCGTTCTCCTGCGCGTCGGTCATCGTCGTCTCATTCTCCGGTTCGTCCTTGCCCGTTCGCCACGTCGAGGACTCCGGGGAGGGCCCGGAGGAAGGCGTCCGCCTCGGCGTCGGTGAGGACCAGCGGAGGCATGATCCGTACGACATCGGGGGCGGGCGCGTTCACCAGGAGGCCGGCGTCCTGAGCCGCCTGCTGCACCTGGGGTGCGAGGGGCTCGGTGAGCACGATACCCAGCAGGAGGCCCGCACCACGGACGTGGGAGACCAGCGGGTGGCCGAGACCCTCGATTCCCTGGCGCAGCCGCTCCCCGACCGACTTGACGTGGTCGAGGGCCGCGTCGGCCCCGAGGGTGTCCAGGACGGCGAGTCCGGCGGCGCAGGCGATGGGGTTCCCGCCGAAGGTGGTGCCGTGGTGGCCGGGGCCGAAGAGCTCCGCGGCCGGGCCGAAGGCGACGGTCGCGCCGATCGGGAGGCCGCCGCCGAGGCCCTTGGCGAGGGTCACGACATCCGGCTGGACGCCTTCGTGGGCCTGGTACTCGAACCAGTGGCCGCAGCGGCCGATCCCGGTCTGCACCTCGTCGAGGACGAGGAGCGTGCCGGTGGCGCTCGTGATCTCCCGGGCGGCCTTGAGGTAGCCGGGGGGCGGGACGACGACGCCGTTCTCGCCCTGGATCGGCTCGATGATCACGAGGGCCGTGTCCTCGGTGACGGAGGCGCGCAGCGCTTCGGCGTCACCGTACGGGACGTGCGTGACGTCACCGGGCAGCGGCAGGAAGGGCGTCTGCTTGCCGGGCTGGCCGGTGAGCGCGAGGGAGCCCATGGTCCGGCCGTGGAAGCCGCCCTGGGTGGCGACCATGTGGGACCGGCCGGTGAGCCGGCCGATCTTGAACGCGGCCTCGTTGGCCTCGGCGCCCGAGTTGCAGAAGAAGACCTTGCCGGGCCGGCCGAAGAGGCCGAGGAGCCGCTCGGCGAGGGCGACGGGCGGCTCGGCGACGAAGAGGTTGGAGACGTGGCCGAGGCTCTGGACCTGCCGGGTCACGGCCTCGACGATCGCCGGGTGCGCGTGACCGAGGGCGTTGACGGCGATGCCGCCGACGAAGTCGAGGTACTCCTTGCCGTCGGCGTCCCAGACCTTGGCGCCCTCACCGCGGACGAGGGGCAGCTGGGGGGTGCCGTAGTTGTTCATGAGGGAGCCCTGCCACCGCTGGGTCAGCTGCTCGTTGCCGGTGCCGCTCATCGGTCCCCCTGTCCGTCCGGCACGACCATCGTGCCGATGCCCTCGTCGGTGAAGATCTCCAGCAGGATCGAGTGCTGGACCCGGCCGTCGATCACGCGGGCCGTGGTGACCCCGTTCCGTACGGCGTGCAGGCAGCCCTCCATCTTGGGGACCATGCCGCTGGAGAGCTCGGGCAGCAGCTTCTCCAGCTGGCTCGCGGTGAGCCTGCTGATGACCTCGTCGCTGTGGGGCCAGTCCTCGTAGAGGCCCTCGACGTCGGTCAGGACCATCAGCGTCTCGGCACCCAGCGCCGCAGCGAGTGCCGCAGCCGCCGTATCAGCATTGACGTTGTAGACATGTCCGTCGTCCTGGGAGCGGGCGATGGAGGAGATGACCGGGATCCGGCCGTCCTCCAGGAGCGCCTCGATGGCGCCGGTGTCGATGGCGGTGATCTCACCGACCCGGCCGATGTCGACCGTCTCTCCGTCGATGACCGGCTGGTGCTTGGTGGCGGTGATGGTGTGCGCGTCCTCGCCGGTCATGCCGATGGCGAACGGGCCGTGCTGGTTGAGCAGGCCGACGAGCTCGCGCTGGACCTGGCCGGCGAGGACCATCCGTACGACGTCCATGGCGTCCTCGGTGGTGACGCGCAGGCCGGCCTTGAACTCGCTGACGATGCCGTGCCGGTCGAGGGCGGCGCTGATCTGGGGGCCGCCTCCGTGCACGACGACCGGCTTGAGGCCGGCGTGGCGCAGGAAGACGACGTCCTGGGCGAACGCGGCCTTGAGGTCCTCGTCGATCATGGCGTTGCCGCCGAACTTGATGACGACGGTCTTGCCGTGGTGGCGGGTGAGCCAGGGCAGGGCCTCGATGAGGATCTGGGCCTTCGGCAGGGCGGTGTGCTTCCGCGCGGGGGTGTTGGGGTTGTCGGCCTTGGTCATGACGAGTACGCGCTGTTCTCGTGGACGTAGTCGGCGGTGAGGTCGTTCGCCCAGATGACGGCGGTCTCGGAGCCGGCGGCGAGGTCGGCGGTGATGGTGACCTCGCGGTAGCGCATGTCGACGAGCTCGCGGCCCTCGCCGACGGAGCCGTTCCTGCAGACCCACACGCCGTTGATGGCGACGTTCAGCCGGTCCGGGTCGAAGGCGGCCCGCGTCGTGCCGATGGCGGAGAGCACCCGGCCCCAGTTGGGGTCCTCGCCGTGGATGGCGCACTTGAGGAGGTTGTTCCGGGCGATGGAGCGGCCCACCTCGACGGCGTCGTCCTCCGTCGCGGCGTTGATCACCTCGATGCGGATGTCCTTGCTGGCGCCCTCGGCGTCGCCGATGAGCTGGCGGGCGAGGTCGTCGCAGACGGCCCGTACGGCCTCGGTGAACTCGTCCTGCGCGGGGGCGACGCCGGAGGCGCCGGAGGCGAGGAGGAGCACGGTGTCGTTGGTGGACATGCAGCCGTCGGAGTCGACCCGGTCGAAGGTGACGCGGGTGGCGCCCCGGAGGGCGCTGTCCAGGCCCTTGGCGTCGACGTCGGCGTCGGTGGTGAGGACGACGAGCATGGTGGCGAGGCCGGGGGCGAGCATGCCGGCGCCCTTGGCCATGCCGCCGACCGTCCATTCGCCCTTGGTGACCACGGAGGTCTTGTGGACGGTGTCGGTGGTCTTGATGGCGATGGCGGCCTTCTCGCCGCCGTGCTCGGAGAGCTCGCCCGCGGCCTTCTCGACGCCGGGGAGGAGCTTGTCCATGGGGAGCAGGATGCCGATGAGGCCGGTGGAGGCGACGGCGACGTCGCCGGCGCCTACCTCCGCGCCCTTGGCGCTCAGGACCTCGGCGACCTTCTCGGCGGTGGCGTGGGTGTCCTGGAAGCCCTGGGGGCCGGTGCAGGCGTTGGCGCCGCCGGAGTTGAGGACGACGGCGGTCAGTTCGCCGTCGGCGAGGACCTGCTGGGACCAGAGGACCGGCGCGGCCTTGACGCGGTTGGAGGTGAAGACTCCCGCGGCGGCGCGGCGGGGCCCGGTGTTGACCACGAGGGCCAGGTCCGGGTTGCCGTTCTGCTTGATTCCGGCAGCGATGCCCGCCGCCGTGAATCCCTTCGCTGCGGTCACGCTCACGGCGCAACTCCAATCGTGGAAAGTCCGGTGTCCTCGGGAAGGCCCAGGGCGATGTTCATGCTCTGCACCGCACCGCCCGCGGTGCCCTTGGTGAGGTTGTCGATGGCGCTGATGGCGATGATCCGGTTCGCGGCCGCGTCGTACGTGACCTGCACCTGAACGGCGTTGGAACCGTAGACGGACGCCGTCGCCGGCCACTGCCCCTCGGGCAGCAGGTGGACGAAGGGCTCGTCGGCGAAGGCCTTCTCGTACGCGTCCCGTACGGACTCGGCGGTGACGCCCGGCTTCGCGGCGGCCGTGCAGGTGGCGAGGATGCCGCGGGGCATCGGGGCCAGGGTCGGCGTGAAGGAGACGGTGACCCGCTCCCCCGCCGGACCACTGAGGTTCTGGATCATCTCGGGGGTGTGGCGGTGGCCGCCGCCGACGCCGTACGGCGACATGCTGCCCATGACCTCGCTGCCGAGGAGGTGGGGCTTGGCGGCCTTGCCCGCGCCGGAGGTCCCGGAGGCGGCGACGATCACGGCCTCGGGCTCGGCGAGACCGTTCTCGTACGCGGGGAAGAGCGCGAGCGAGACGGCGGTGGGGTAGCAGCCGGGCACCGCGATGCGCTTGGACCCTTCGAGGGCGGCGCGGGCACCGGGCAGCTCGGGAAGCCCGTAGGGCCAGGTCCCGGCGTGCGGGGAGCCGTAGTACGTCTCCCAGTCGGCGGGGTCCTGGAGCCGGAAGTCGGCGCCCATGTCGACGACGAGGACGTCGGGGCCGAGCTGCTCGGCGACGGCGGCCGACTGTCCGTGCGGCAGGGCCAGGAAGACCACGTCGTGCCCGGCGAGCTCCTCGGCGGCGGTCGGCGCGAGGACGCGGTCGGCGAGCGGGAGCAGGTGGGGCTGAAGGGCGCCGAGCTTCTGGCCCGCGTTGGAGTGGCCCGTCAGGGTGCCGATCTCGACGTGGGGGTGGGCGAGAAGGAGGCGCAGGAGTTCTCCGCCCGCGTATCCGCTCGCACCCGCGACCGCTGCTCGTACCTTCATCGAAACCCTCCTCATAGATGGCATGACTATACGTGCGTCCGCAGTTTTATGCAACGACGGTCATCGGCCACGCGCGGTGGCCGGTTACCCTCTCCGCCGTGAAAGAGGCGGTCCCACCAGGGCCGCAGGGGAGGAACAGAACATGACGGTGACGACTGACGTCGCCCAGGGGGCCGAGCCGCAGTGCCCCGAGTGCGGGACACCGGTGACGGGCGGAGGGCGGTACGTCGCCTGGTGCGCCGCGTGCGAGTGGAACGTCGATCCCGAGGTACGCGACGAGGAGTCGCCGGGACGGATCGAGCGGATGCGACGGGGGCTCGCGCGGCGCTACGGGGAGCAGCTGTTCGACGAGCTCGGCGCCGCCGACCGCGACGGCGATCGCGACCGCGATACCGGTAGCGACGGCCATGACGGTGGCGACGGCGACGGTGGGCGGACCGACGGTGCGGCAGCCGGGCGGCGGCCGCGGCGCGGGGCGGCCGGGGCGCTCGCCACGGCGCTCGCGCTCACCGTCCACGGCGTCACGCTGGCGATGCTCGCGGTCGGGGTGTGGCTGGTCGTGGCGGGGTGGGGCACGAGCGCCCTGCCCGTGCTCGGCGGGTTCCTGCTCCTCGTGGCGTTCGTGCTGCGGCCCCGCTTCGACAGCCTCGCGAAGGTCGAGGACCGGCTGCCCGTGCTGCGCCGGGATGACGCGCCGAAGCTCTTCGCCCTGCTCGACGAGGTCGCTGCGAGCGCCGGAACCACCGGCGTACGGGCCGTGGTGATCGACGCCGACACCAACGCCTCGGTCAGCGCGTACGGCATCCGGCAGCACCGGGTGCTCCACCTCGGGCTCGGCCTGTGGCAGACGCTGTCGCCGCAGGAGCGGATCGCGCTCCTGGGCCACGAGTTCGGGCACTACGCCCACGGGGACACCCGCCACTCCCTGGTCGTCGGCAACGCCTTCCGTTCGCTGTCGACCTGGCGCTACGCCCTGGCGTCCGAGCCCGCCGACAGCCTCATGGGGCACTTCGTGAACCTGGTGACCGCGCTGCCCCGCCTGCTCGTCGAGGGCGTCGTCGTCCTCCTGGACCAGCTGACCCTGCGCGGCTCGCAGCGCGCCGAGTACCTGGCCGACTCGACCGCCGCCCGCGCCGCGGGGACGGAGGCGGCGGCCGGCCTGATGGACCGGCTCCTCGTCTCCGACGGCGTCACCGGCGAACTGCGCCGAGAGGCCGTGGCGGCGCGGACCCGGATCGGCGGCGCACGCCGGGACGATCCGGCCGAGGGGCTGTGGGAGCGGCTCGCCGCCCACGCCGCGTCGGTGCCGGAGCACGAGTACGAGCGTCTGCGCCGGGTCGCGGAGCGGCGCGGGCACAGCGTGGACTCCACGCACCCGCCCACCCATCTGCGCCACCGCCGGCTCACCGGCGGCGAGCGGCGCGAGGCCCTGATCGTCCTGGACGCGCCGCGGGCGGCGGAGGTCGACGCGGAGCTCGCGGACGCCCGTCGGGTCATCGCCCGGGAGGTCGTACGGGGGTAGGCGGCCGGCGTCCCGTGCGGGGGCGGGGGCCGGAGGGCCTGCAGCGGGGGCCGTGTCACATCCGGGGGCGTCCTCGCGTCAACGCGGTGACGGAACCGACGAGGAGTGAGGCCCCATGCACGACAACACATTGCTCACCGCTCTGACCAGGTGCTTCGACACCGATCAGGAGCAGCTGCGGGGCGTGGCCCTGCGGATGACGGGGTCGCGGGCCGAGGCCGAGGACGTGCTCGCGGCCGTGCGGGCGGAGCTCGGGCGGGACGGCGCGGTGGCCGTACGGAGCTGGCTGGCGGCCCATGTGGGGCAGGCATGCGTACGAGGCGTCCAGGAGCGGGTGGCGGCGGGGCGGACGGGGCCCGGGGGCTTCGGGAGCGGGGGTGTCGGGAGCGAGGACTTCGGGAGCGAGGGCCTCGGGAGCGGGGGCTTCGCGAGCGGGGACGGGGGTGGAGGCCGTGCGCTCGGTGGCCTTGCCGGGGCGGACGCTGTGTGGCTCGCGCTGCTCGTGGTCCTGGAGTCCTTCGGGGCCGAGGAGCGGCTCGCGTACGTCCTTCACGACCTGTTCGGGCTGCCGCCGTACGAGACCGCGCGGGTCACCGGCGGCTCCCCCGTGGACGCGGCGCGGCGTGCCCGGCGCGTCCGGGAGCGGATCCGGGGCGGCAGGGCGGCGCGTACCGACGGCGATCCGGGGCGGCAGCGGGCGGTGGTGGAGCGGTTCCTGGCGGCGGCACGCGCGCGTGACGCCCGCGCGCTGGCCGCGCTGCTCGCCCCGGATGCCGTGGCGTTCTCCGAGCGCGGGCCGGTCCACGGCGCCCCGGCCGTCGCGGAGGCTGCCGCCGCCTTCGCCCGCCTCGCCGACGTGGCGAGGCCCGCGCTGATCGACGGGTCCGTCGGGCTCGTCGCCTTCGTGGCCGGCGTCCCGGTCTCCGCGGTGGCGTTCGCGCTCCGGCACGACCGGATTGCCGTCCTCGACATCACCACGGGGGACGAGCGTGTGCGCGCCCTTGACCTGGCCTTTCCTGACGGGTGAGAGAGGGCGGGGCCCGCGCCGGGGCGAAATTCCGGTGCGGCGAGGTGCCCGCTCCCGTAGCCTGGACGGATGTCTACGCCCCGAATCTCCTAGCTGCGGACCCACACCCACGCCACCCGTGTGTCCCTCAGCTGTTTCGGAGCGTTATCCCATGATCACCGTTCGTGGTGCCGACGTGCGCGTCGGCGCCCGGCTCCTGCTGTCCGGCGTCTCCTGCCACATCGCCCCCGGCGACCGGATCGGCCTCGTCGGCCGCAACGGCGCCGGCAAGACCACCCTGCTCGACACCCTGGCCGGGCTGCACGCCCCGGCCGCCGGCACCGTCACCCGTACCGGCAACGTCGGCCATCTCCCGCAGGACTCGCGGGCCGCCGACCCGGCCGTGTCCGTCACCGACCGGATCCTCTCCGCGCGCGGTCTCGACCGGGCCGTCCGGCGCCTCGCGGAGGCGGCCCGCCGGCTCGGCGAGGCGTCCGACGCGCGGGCGCTCGCCGCCTACGACCGGGCCGAGGCCGCGTTCGAGGCGGGTGGCGGGTACGCGGCCGAGGCGGAGGCGGCCCGGGTCGCCGCCGGGCTCGGCCTGCCCGCCGAGGTGATGGACCGGCCCGTCGGCCGGCTGTCCGGCGGGCAGAAGCGCCGGGTCGAGCTGGCCAGGATCCTCTTCGCCGGTCACGGCCCGGAGGACACCCTGCTCCTCGACGAGCCGACCAACCACCTGGACGCCGACTCGATCGGCTGGCTGCGCGCCTTCCTGACCGCCCACCGGGGCGGCCTGGTGCTGATCAGCCACGACGTCCGGCTCCTCGCCGACACCGTCAACCGCGTCTTCCACCTCGATCCGCAGCGCGCCGCGCTCGACGTCCACAACACCGGCTGGCGGGCCTACCTCGCACAGCGGGAGGCCGACGAGCGGCGCCGGGTGCGCGAGCGGGCCAACGCCCAGCGGAAGGCGGCCTCCCTGCACGCGCAGGCGGAGCGCATGAAGTCCCGGGTCGCGACGGCGACGACGGCGCGCAGCATGGCGCGCCGGGCCGACCGGATGCTCGCCGGGCTCGACCCCGCGCGCCAGGCCGAGCGGGTCGCCCGCATCCGGCTGCCCGAGCCCGCGCCCTGCGGCCGCATGCCCCTGGGTGCGGTCTCGCTGACCAAGGCGTACGGGGGACGTCCCGTGGTCGACGGAGTGGACCTGGCGGTCGACCGGGGCAGCCGGCTGGTCGTCCTCGGGCTCAACGGAGCCGGGAAGACGACGCTGCTGCGGCTCCTCGCCGGGGCGGAGACGCCCGACGCGGGACGGGTCGTGCGCGGCCACGGCCTGCGCCTGGGGTACTTCGCCCAGGAGCACGAGACGCTGGACCGGGGCCGTACCGTCCGGGAGAACCTCGCGGCGGCCGCGCCGCACCTGACGGACGGTGAGGTACGGGCGGTCCTCGGCGCCTTCCTGTTCCGGGGCGACGACGCCGACAAACCGGCCGGGGTGCTCTCCGGCGGCGAGAAGACCCGGCTGGCGCTGGCCGCCCTGGTCCACTCCGGCGCCAACGTGCTGCTCCTCGACGAGCCGACGAACAACTTGGACCCCGCGTCCCGCGACGAGGTCCTGGCGGCCCTGGGCACCTACCCGGGCGCGATCGTGATGGTCACGCACGACGTGGGCGCCCTCGACGCGCTGCGCCCGGAGCGGGTCCTGCTGCTCCCGGACGCGGACGAGGACCTGTGGAGCGAGGAGTACCGGGAGCTCGTCACCCTGGCGTGACGGGGAGGGCCCCGGGCGGCAGGGCGCCGGGCTGCGGGGCGCCGGGCTGCGGGGCGCTGCGCGCCGCCAGTTCGTCGCGCTGTCGCGTCAGGCGGGCGATCTCCGCGTCGAGGGCCGCGATCCGGTGGCTGACGACCGGGGACGCCCGGAAGCAGACGCCCTCCGGGACCTGCCGGGCGCGGATCGTCGCCGCGTCGAGCAGCGGCAGGCGGTCCACGCAGGCGCGGACGTCCTCGACCGTCAGCCCGAGGGAGAGGAGTTCGCGCACGACCCGGACGCGCGCGACGTCGTCCGGACCGTAGCGCCGCTGACCGGTGGCGGTGCGGTCCGGCGGCGGGAGGAGGCCCCGCTGCTCGTAGAAGCGCAGGGCTCGGGGTGTGGTCCCCGCCGCTGCCGCCGCGTCACCGATCCGCATCCCGGCTGCCCCCGTCGTCACATTGGTCCCCTTCGCGGCCGCCGTCAGGGCAACTCGACGACGACCGTGCCGAGATGACGCCCCTCCATCACCTCACGCAACGCCTCGGCGGCGCGTTCCATGCCCGCCACTCTGACGTGCGGGAAGGTGATCTCGCCGGCGCGGAGCCAGTCGCCGAAGCGGGTCCGCCACTCCTCCCCCGTCTCCGGGTGGTCGAGCGGGCTGAAGCCGCGCAGTGTGATCCGCTTGAGGATGAGCGGGTACGCGTCGAGCTCCACGCGCGCGCTGGTGCCCGTTCCGCGCGGGTCGAGCTGGCCGGAGAGCGCGCCGACGAGCACGAACCGGGCACCGGGGCGGGCGGCGTCGACCGCCGCGCTCAGCTGCTCGCCGCCGACGTTGTCGAGGAGTACGTCGATGCCTTCGGGCGCGGCCGCGGCGAGCTGCTCGGCGAAGGGGACGTCCGTGCCCCGGACGACGGCCGCGTCGTAGCCGAGTTCGGCGACGAGCCGCTCGGCCTTGGCGCGCGTCCCGGTGCTGCCGATGACCCGGCCCGCGCCGAGGAGCCGGGCGATCTGTCCGGCCATCGTCCCGACGGCACCGGCGCCGCCGGTCACGAGGACCGTGTCCCCTGCGCGTACCTCCACGCCCCGGGTGAGGGCGGCGTACGCCGTCCAGCCCTGGGAGAGGTGCGCGACCGGGTCGGGCAGCGCGTCGCCGAGGGGGGGGCAGGAGGCGGCTGGCACGCGCGCGTACTCGCGCCAGCCCTGCCAGTGGGAGACGAGGTCCCCGGCCCGCAGGCCGGTGCCGGGAGCCGCCGACACGACCTCTCCGACGGCCGCGCCGAAGAGGGGATCACCCGGGTCGATGCCGGGGAACGGCGCGCCCGGGACCCCTCCCCCGATGAGGGTCCGCAGCGCGGCGGAGACCACGAACCAGCGGTTCCTGACGAGGACTTCGTCCGGAGCGGTCGGCTCGGGGAGCGGGGTGCGGACGAGGTCGAGGTGCTCGGGCCCGGGGAGGCCGCTGCCGGGTCGGGTGCGCAGCCGGATCTCGCGGTGGGTGGTCATGGGGCGCTCCGGAGGGAGGGTCGGTCAGGTCGCCGGGACCGTAAACCCTGACCCGCGCGTCAGGGTCAAGTCCGGGGCCGGGGAGGGTGACCCCGGAGGGACTGACGCCCGGGATCCGCCTAGCCTGAAGGCATGATCATCGATGCGCGGACCCATGTACGGGTCGCCCGCCCCTCGCGGGACCTCGCCGCCGCCGAGCGGTTCTACGTCGACGGGCTCGGGCTCGACGTGCAGTGGCGGACCACTGCACGCGAGCCCGGCGAGCACGACCTCCTGATGGTCGGCCCGGCCGGCGGGGGCTGGCATTTCGAGCTGACCCGCGACCCCGAGCACCCGGTGGAGCCGGCCCCGACCGTCGAGGACCTGTTCGTCGTCTACCTCGGCGCGCCCGTGGAGGAGCAGCAGATAGAGCGGCTGCTCGCGGCGGGCGGTACGCGCATACCCGCCCACAACCCGTACTGGGACGAGTACGGCGTCACCGTCGCCGACCCCGACGGCTACCAGCTCGTCCTCTGCTCCCGCACCTGGGGCTGACGCCTCAGGCGGTGTCGTCCCGGTCGGGCTGGCGGACGGCCCGGATGACCACGAACTTCGGGTCGCTCGCGACGAGCTCGCTGTTGCCGAAGATGCGGCGGAGGGTCACGTGGTAGCCGAGGTGGCGGTTGCCGACGACCCACAGTTCGCCGCCCGGCCGCAGCGCGCGCCGCGCTTCGGTGAACATGCGGCGGGCCGTGCGGTCGGTGGTGGCCTGGTGGCTGTGGAACGGCGGGTTGTTGAGGACGAGGTCGACCGAGCCGGCGGGCAGGTCCGAGAGCCCGTCGCCGACGAGGAACTCGGCCTTGCGTCCTTCGCCCACGTGGGTGCGGAAGTTCTCCTCGGCCGAGGCGACCGCCTGGTACGACTCGTCGGTGAAGACCAGTTCCGCGTCGGGTTCGTGGAGGGCGATGGCGAGGCCGACCACGCCGTTGCCGCAGCCGAGGTCGGCGACGCGGGCCCGGCCGAGGTCGCCCGGCAGGTTCGCGAGCAGGAAGCGGGTGCCGATGTCGAGGCGGTCCGCGCAGAAGACGCCGGCGTGGTTGGTGACGGTCAGCCCGGGGAGGCCGGGCGCGGGGGTGTCCGCCGGGAGGGCGTACCGGTGCGGCCAGGGGTTCGGGCGCGGGACGAGGCCGGACTCGGGCGTGGTGTGGATCAGCCGGGCCTTCTTCACCGCGAGGGAGGTGCGGGTGGTCCCGAGGATCCGCTCGAAGAGGCGGAGGGTGGAGGTGTGGATGTCCTTGACCATGCCGGTGCCGACGATCACGGTGCCCTCGTGCACGGCGGGTGCGAGCCGGTGCAGCTGGTCCTCCAGGAGCGCGAGGCTCTTGGGGACGCGGACGAGAAGGACGTCGATCCGCTCGGGCGGCGGGTCCTGGGTGGTCAGCAGCCGGACGGCGTCCGGGGCGGCCCCGGCGCGCGCGAGGTTGGCCCGCGTGGCCTGCCGACCGAGGTAGGAGTCGGAGATCTGGACGAGCTCGCCGGTCCCGGCGGCCTGGAGTGCGGTGACGAGGGCTCCCCAGCGGTCGCCGAGGACGGCGACGGTGCCGGACAGGTCGGTACCGCTCTCGGCCAGATGGCCCAGGAGGTACTCGTCGGACGCGTCCCAGGCCCGCAGCGGATCGCGCGGGTCCTCGGGATGACGGGTCAGCGTGAAGGCGCCCCATGACGTGGTCAAACGGTTCATCGTGCCCTCAGGCTAGCCGGTCGCGGCCCCGCGTGCGGACCTATGGAGTCGGCGTCCGCCGGCTGGGGAGGTGCACGACCGGCCGGGCCGGGACCGCCGGAGGGGGCGGCTCGGAGGTCAGCGGAGGGCCGCGTCGAGGTGGAGGTGCCAGAGGCCGGGGCGGCCGGTGAGGGTGACGGTGGAGAGGGGGCGGACGTCGACGTTCCAGTACGTGGCGGGCGGGGCCTTCAGGGCGTACACGAGGGCGGCCCGGACGACGGAGGGTTCGGCGACGGCGACGATGGAGCAGTCCTCGGCGGGGCGGGTGTCGAGCCAGCCCCCTATGCGGGTGATGAAGGCGAGGAGCGGTTCCCCACCGTGCGGGGCGGCGCGGGCGTCGGTGAGCCAGGCGTCGACGGCGGCCGGTTCGAGGGCGGCGACCTCGGCGAGGGTGAGCCCGCGCCAGCGGCCCATGTCGCACTCGCGCAGCGCGGGCTGGGCGAGCGGCGCGTAGCCGAGGGCGGTGCCGGTGGCGCGGCTGCGCGGGGTCGGGGAGCAGTAGCGGAGTTCGGCCGCGCCGAGCGGGATGAGCGCGGGCGCGGCGACCTGCACCTCGTACCAGCCGGCCTCGTCGAGCGGCCGGTCGTCGTCGAAGCGTTCGGCGAGCAGGGAGGAGCTGCGTGCCGCCGCGACGAGCGTGACCCGAAGACTCATGGCCGCGATCGTGAGGCCGGTGGCCTCCCAGGTCAAGGGGTCATTTCCCGGGACCGGAGGGGCGCCGGGTCACTCCTGCCCGAGAGCCATCCACTTGTCCGGATTCTGCAGTGGCGTGAAACCGACCTTCTCGTACACGCCGTGCGCGTCGGCGGTGGCGAGCAGGATGCGGCGCAGTCTGTGCGGTGCGAGGTGGTCGCGGACGGCGGCCACGAGCGCGGTGCCGAGGCCGGTGCCGCGGGCCTGCGGGTCGACGTAGACGTCGCAGAGCCAGGCGAAGGTGGCGTAGTCGGTGACGATGCGCGCGTACGCGGCCATCTCGCCGCTCTCGCGGTGGTAGGCGCCGAAGTTGAGCGAGCCCGCGATGGCCGCGTCCTGCTTCTCCCGAGGTCGGCCGAGGGCCCAGTAGGCGTCCGTGGAGAGCCAGTGGTGGACGCGAGCCGCGTCGATCCGGGCGGGGTCGGCTGAGATCTCGTACGCCCCGTGCATGACGGTGGCGTCGGAGGGGGCGGATGCGGTGCCGGAGTTCATGGCCGCAGCGTCGCAGGGGGCGCGGGAAGTTGTCAGGTGAATTTGCCACGCGGGGGAAGCGCGGTGCGGCCGGTCCGGGCCTCCGCCCGGACCGGGTCCGCGGCTCAGGCCGTGAGTTCGTCGACCGCCGCCCGCAGGCGGCGCACGCCCTCCACGATCTCGATGGGGCCCGCCACACCCGCGAAACTCAGCCGGATGTGTCCGGCGGGGGGTTCGGCGCAGAAGTAGGGGCGGCCGGGGGCGACGGCGACGCCGGCGCGCAGGGCGGTGGCGAGGAGCGAGGCCTCGGGCACGGAGTCGGGGAGGCGGAGCCAGAGGTGGTAGCCGCCGGAGGGGACGCGGGGCAGGGCGAAGTCGGGGATCTGGAGGGCGACGGCGGTGGTCATGACCTCCCGGCGGTTCCTGAGCTCCTGGGAGACGGCCCGGAGGTGGCGGTGCCAGGCCGGGGAGCCGACGAGTTCGAGGGCGGCCTCCTGGAGGGGCCGGGGGACGAAGAAGCTGTCGACGACCTGGATGGCGCGCAGGCGTTCCAGGACGGGGCCGCGGGCGGCGAGGGCGCCGACGCGCAGGCTCGGCGAGGTGGGCTTGGTGAGCGAGCAGACGTGGACGACGACACCGTCGGGGTCCTCGGCGGCGAGCGTCGCGGGGAGCGGACCCGCGTCGTCGTGGACGAGGCGGCGGGCGAAGTCGTCCTCGACGACGAAGGCGCCTGCGGCGCGGGCGATGCGGACGACCTCCCGGCGCCGTTCCGGTGGGAGCGCGGTGCCGGTCGGGTTCTGGAAGAGCGGCTGGCAGACGAAGACCCGGGCGCCGGTGGCACGGAAGGCGGCTTCGAGGAGGTCGGGGCGGACCCCGTCGGCGTCGGCCGGTACGGGGACGGGGCGGAGTCCGGCGGCGCGGGCGACGGCGAGCATGCCGGGGTAGGTGGGCGACTCGACGAGCACGGGGGTGCCGGGCGGGGCGAGGGCGCGCAGGGCGGTGGTGATGGCGGACTGGCCGCCCGCGGTGATCAGCACCTCGGCGGCGGTGACGCTGCCGCCGATCTCGCGGGCGAACCACTCGCGCAGCTCGGGCAGGCCGTCGGTGGGCGGCCGGCTCCAGGCCCCGGGGCGGCGGCCCGCCCGGGCGAGGGCGGCGGCGAGGGCCCGCTCGGGCTGGAGGGAGGAGTGGAGGTAGCCGCCGTTGAACTCGATCACTCCGGGCGGCGGCGCGGACAGGGTGACGAGGACGCCGGAGGCGTCGACGGCCCGGGGGACGAGTTCGGTGGCGGTGTCGGCGCTGAGCGCGAGCTCCTGCCAGGAGGTGTCCCCCGCCACGGGGGTGGTGCGCGGCTCGGCACGGAAGGCGCCGGAGCCGGGGCGGGTGACGACGAGCCCTTCGGCGGCGAGCTGGGCGAGGGCTCGGGTGACGGTGACCGGGGAGACGCGGTAGCGCTCGACGAGCGCCCGGCTCGACGGCAGCTTTCCACCAGGTGAGTAGCGGTTGAGCTCCGTCTTCAGGGATTCTGCCAGTTCCGCCACACTGCTACGCTCATGCATGAGACCACAGGATAGCGCTACTGCCACCACCACGATAGCGGTCACGGCCACCGGGGGATGCACTTCCCCCCGGGCCGGGGGCGCCCCGGACGCGGCGGTCACCGGCCGGACCGCCCTCGCTCCCCGGAGCAGCGGCACCCTGCTCGCCCTCCTCGGCGTGGTCTCCTTCTCGCTGACCTTCCCGTCGACCGTCTGGGGCCTGGAGAGCTTCGGCCCCTGGTCGCTGGTGGCCGTGCGCTCCACGCTCGCCGCGCTCATCGCCGGTACGTTCCTCCTCGTCGGCCGGGTGCCGCTGCCGGAGCGCCGCCACTGGGCCGGCCTGGCCGTCGTCGCCGGCGGTGTCGTGATCGGCTTCCCGCTCCTGACCACGCTCGCCCTGCAGACCTCCACCACCTCGCACGCCGCCGTCGTCGTGGGCCTGCTGCCGCTCACCACGGCGACGTTCGCCGCGATCCGGACCGGGCGGCGCCCGTCCCGCACCTTCTGGTCCGCCGCGATCTCGGGGGCCGTCGTGGTGATCGCCTTCACGCTCCAGCAGAGCGGCGGCGCGGTGTCCACGGGCGACCTGTACCTCTTCGGGGCGCTGCTCGTGTGCGCCGCCGGCTACACGGAGGGCGGCCGGCTCGCTTCGCTCATGCCGGGCTGGCAGGTCATCGGCTGGGCCCTGGTCCTCTGCCTGCCGCTGATGGCGGTCGCCTCGGCCGTATCGCTGTCCGTCGAGCCGGTCCACCTCACCGCCCACGGCGTCATCGGCCTGGTGTGGGTGGCCGTCGGCTCCACGTTCTTCGGCCTGTACGTCTGGTACCGGGGCATGGCCGAGATCGGCATCCCCAAGGCCAGCCAGCTCCAGCTCGCCCAGCCGCTCCTCACGCTGATCTGGTCGGTCTTCCTGCTCGGCGAGAGCCTGCCGCTCGCCGCCCCGCTCGCCGCCGTCGGGGTGCTCGTCTGCATCGCGGTCACCCAGCGGGCGAAGGGCTGACGCGACGGATCAGGGTGATCCGGGTCACAATGGCAGACAGAGGCCCCGAGTAGGACTGGCGCGTTCGCGAGGAGGTCACCCCGATGCAGGCGAGTGTGGGCGACAAGCTGCTGGTGCACGGCCGCACCGTCGGTCATCACGACCGTACGGCCGAGGTTCTGCAGGTACTGGGGGAGAACGGCACTCCCCCGTACCGCGTGAAATTCGACGACGACGGTCACGAGGCCCTGATGTCGCCGGGCCCCGACACCGTCGTACGCCATCACCCGGAGGCGGAGGCCCGCTGAGCCCTCTCCTTCGGCGGACGGACCCTGGTCGGGTAGTGATCGGCCACCACGGCGGCCATCGCCCCGGCCCGGTCCGTGGCGACCTCCTTCGCCGCGAAGAAGCAGTGCCCGCCGACCGACCCGTACCCGGCGGCGAGTTCCAGGTGGCGTGACAGCTCCTTCGGGTCCTGCCAGGGCGGCGGCTGGGCGGGGTCGCCCGCCTTGTAGAGCGCCTCGCCGATGTACAGGCCGACGCCTGTCCCGCGGACGACCGCGTCCCACCAGGGCAGCAGCTTCGCGTAGTCGGCGGCGGGCAGCCCGATGTTCCAGTACAGCTGCGGGACGACGTGGTCGATCCAGCCCTCCCGGATCCAGGTGCGGGTGTCGGCGTACAGGTCGTCGTACGTCTGGACTCCGGCGCGGGTGTCCGAGCCCTCCGGGTCCGTGGCGATGTTCCGCCACACGCCGAAGGGGCTGATCCCGAAGGCCACGGGCTTCCGCTTCCTGGTCTCCCTGATCCGGGCGGACATCTCGGAGACCAGCAGATCGATGTTGTTCCGCCGCCAGGACGCCTTGTCGGGAAAATCACCGCCGTACCGCGCGTACGCCTCGTCGTCGGCGAAGACCTGCCCGGCCACCGGGTACGGGTAGAAGTAGTCGTCCCAGTGCACGGCGTCGATGTCGTACCGGCTCAGCGCGTCCAGCATCGCGTCCTGGACGAAGCTGCGGACCTCCGGCAGGCCCGGGTTGTAGTACAGCTTCCCGCCGTACGGCAGCACCCAATCGGGATGTATCCGGGCCGGGTGGTCGGCGACGAGCCGGGTCGGATCCGTGTGATTCGCCACGCGGTACGGGTTGAACCAGGCGTGCAGTTCGAGCTCCCGCGCGTGGGCCTCCTCGACGGCCGTGCCCAGCGGGTCCCAGCCCGGGTCGCGGCCCTGCGTACCGGTCAGGCACTGTGCCCACGGCTCGTACGGCGAGGGCCACAGGGCGTCGGCGGTCGGCCGGACCTGGAGGACCACCGTGTTGAGGCGGCGCTCGACGGCCGTGTCGAGGTGGGTGAGGAGCTCGGCGCGCTGTTCCCCGGCGGTGAGGCCGGACCGGGAGGGCCAGTCGCGGTTGGCGACCGTGGCCACCCACATGCCGCGGAACTCGCGCCGCCGGTGCGGCCGCTTCCGGCTCGGGGCCGCGGCGGCGGCCACCGCCGTCTCCCCCGTCGCCACCGCCGTCTCCCCCGCTGTCGCTCCCGTCACCGCGAGCGCCGCCCCGGTGGCACCGGCCACGAACCCTCTTCTGCCGATAGGCCGCACTTGTACCCCTCCTCTGTCGGATACGTCACACGCACCCGGACAGCATGCCCGGCCCGGACGATCGATCATCGGTTAATGAGCGGTAACGTCGTGGGGTCGAGGCGGACGCACCGGAATCACACGGGGGCCCGCCGCCAGAGAAGAGCGAAAGGCACGAGGTGACGGACTCCATGGCCGACATTGAGCGCGTCGGAGTGGTGGGTTGCGGCCAGATGGGCGCGGGCATCGCAGAGGTGTGTGCCCGGAGCGGCCTTGAGGTGAAGGTCGCCGAGACCACCGGCGAAGCGCTGGAGCTCGGCCGCACACGGCTCTACAACTCGTTGTCGAAGGCCGCCGAACGCGGCAAGATCAGCGAGGAGGAGCGGGACGCGACGCTCGCGCGCCTCAGCTTCACCACCGACCTGGGCGAGTTCGCCGACCGCGACCTCGTGATCGAGGCGGTCGTGGAGAACGAGCAGGTCAAGACCGAGATCTTCCAGGTGCTCGACCAGGTGATGACCCGGCCCGACGCCATCCTGGCCTCGAACACCTCCTCCATCCCGCTGGTCAAGCTGGCCGTGGCGACCTCCCGCCCCGACCATGTCATCGGCATCCACTTCTTCAACCCGGCCCCGGTGCAGAAGCTCGTCGAGCTGATCCCGGCCCTCACCACCTCCGAGGGCACGATCAGCCGTGCGCAGGCCTTCGCCGAGAAGGCGCTGGGCAAGCACGCGATCCGCGCGCAGGACCGCTCCGGCTTCGTCGTCAACGCCCTGCTCGTGCCGTACCTGCTCTCCGCGATCCGGATGTTCGAGTCGGGCATCGCGAGCCGCGACGACATCGACAACGGCATGGAGTTCGGCTGCGCCCACCCGATGGGCCCGCTGAAGCTCTCCGACCTCATCGGTCTGGACACGATCGCCTCGATCGCCGACTCGATGTACGCCGAGTTCAAGGAGCCGCTGTACGCCGCTCCCCCGCTGCTCCAGCGCATGGTGGACGCGGGCCGGCTCGGCCGGAAGACGGGCTCGGGCTTCTACCCGTACTCCTGATCTCCCCCGAACACCGGACGGCCCGTACACACGCACAGGTACGGGCCGTCCGGCATGTCACGGCGACACTCCTTCCCCGGGCGTCAGCCGAGGCGCAGATGGTGGAGCATGAGCAGCCCGGCGGCCATGTTGGCGGCCGGGATCTCGCCGCGGCGGATCATGTCGGGCACCTGTTTGAGCGGGATCCACGCCCGCCGTGAGGACTCGAACGCGTCCTCGGGCGGACCGGTGTACGTGGCCCGTTCCGCCCAGTAGAGGTGGTGGCGGGCATCGGTGAGGCCGTTCGACGGCTCGACGGTGAGGAGATGGCGCAGCGGCCCCGGCCGCCAGCCGGTCTCCTCCTCCATCTCGCGGGCGGCGGCCTTCTCGATGTCCTCCCCGTCCTCGACGACGCCGGCGGCCAGCTCCCAGCCCCAGCTGTCGGTGATGAAGCGGTGGCGCCAGAGCATCAGGACTTCGTCGGCCTCGTTGACGACGGTCGCGACGGCGACCGGGCGGAGCCGGATCAGATAGTGGTCGAGGTGGCGGCCGTCCGGGAGTTCGACGTCCGCGAGGTTCACCTGGAACCAGCGATTCTCATAGACAGAGCGTTCGCTCAGTTTCGTCCACTGCACGTTCTTGCCACCTTCCGACTGGTCGGTGCTTGTTTGGTGGCAATATCGCAGCAGTTGGCGGTCTACAGGGGAACGCGCAACGCTCCGTCGATGAGAGCCGCCGCGTCCCGGGCGTCGACTCCGCCGCTCGCGAGGAGATGCTCCCGCACCTGCCGCAGCCGGTCCCGCAGCCGCCGCGACTCCATCCCCCGGGCCCGCTCGGTCATCTCCACCGCCGTGCGCGCCGCCCCGTCGGCCTCGCCCCGCCGCAGCTCGATCTGGCACAGCATGGCCAGCCGGTGCACCCGGCCCCGGTCGTGCGAAGGCGTCCGGACCGCCGCCGAGGCGTGCTCGTGGGCCGCAGGAAGATCACCCAGACTGAGCAGGGCCTCCGCGACCTGCACGTTGACGAACCCCGGCTGGACGTACCCGGTCTCCGCCGGTTCCGCCCCCGGACTGATCCGCTCCGCCTCCGCCTCCGCCCGGCGGATGCAGGCCAGCGCGGCCGCCCCGTCGCCCAGATGCGCGTACGCCTTCGCCTGCATCGCCGTCAGATCGGCGGCGAGCGCCGGGGTGATCTGCCGGCCGGCGGCCCGCAGCGCCGCCTCCGCGAAGGCCACCGCCTGCCGGTACTCCCCCATGAACAGCGACTGGTTGACCAGGAGCGCGATCACATAGGCGCCGAGCCCCCGGTCCCCGCTGGCCTTCGCGAGCCGCAACGCCTGGTGGAAGTAGCGCTGGGCGAGACCGTGCGCGTCCGCGTCGTACGCGCAGATCCCGGCCACCGCCACCAGCCCGCCGGTGGCCCGGTGCAGCCGCCGGCCGAGCGCGTCGCTGTACGCGCCCCGCAGCAGCGGCGCGGTCTCGGTGGTGAGGAAGCCGACGATCCGGGCCCGCGTCGCGATGCCCCCGGCCTTCCGGTACATCTGCTCGTAGTGGGACCTGGCGGCGCTCAGTACGGCGATGTCGGCGGCCGACACCGTGGTGCCCCGGCCGTCGCGGGAGACGTCCACGTCCTCCGGCGGGTTCTCCCACTCCCACACCGGCATCACCGCGGGCGTACCCGTCACGGCCTGCGCTCCGACTATGTGCGGGCGCTGCTGCTCGTCGGAGCGCCACAGGGCCGCGGCGCGCTCGACGAAGCCGGAGAGCGGCGTCCCGAAGGCGGGCGGCGGCCCGCCCGGCACCCCGAGGCCGATGTCGTCCAGCGTCACCTGCCGGTGCAGCCGGGCGGCGAGCACCTCGCAGATCAGGTCGGGCACCTGGCCGCGCGGCCGCTGCCCCTTCAACCAGCGGGCCACGGCGGTGTGTTCGTACCGCAGGGGAATGCCCCGGGCCCGGCCGGCCCGGTTCACGCGGGCGGCGAGCCCGGCGTGGGAGACGCCCGCTTCGTCGAGCAGGGCGTCGAGCAGGGTGTTGGGCTGCATGCCCCCTCCGGTCGCTCGGTGAACTCAGCCTAGGGGGTGCCGGACCCGGCCCGTGGCCGATTCCCTACGGGTGATTTCGCACGGGGTGTGAACGAAGTACCCGTTCTTCCGGTCCGCGCACTCTGCCCGGCCCGGACCCGTACCGCTTGACTGTGCTTCTCGCCGCAAGGCGAAGACCGGGCCGCCGGCTCCCCCCTCGTACAGTGCGGCCGCCCGGTCCGCGTCGCCCGCTCCGCTGATCTGCCCGACACTCCGTGGCGGGGCGGGCGACGCCGGCGCCGGCCCCTCCGCTCAACAGTGGGAGGAGGGGGCGGGCCGGGGGCGGCGCAGCCCGGGTTCGGCGGGCTGCGCCGGCACCCGGACACGGTCGTTGCGGACGACGAGGAGCGCGATGTCGTCCGCGAGCCGGCCGCCCGTGTGGTCGAGGAGCTCCGAGTGGACCCGGCGGACCAGCGCCGCGGGCGTCTCGCCGGCCGCACCGGCCAGGGCCGCGTCGAGCGCGAAGAACCGGCCGCGATGGTCGCGGGCCTCCTCCGCCCCGTCGGTGTACAGGACCATCGTCTCGCCGGGAAGCAGCCGGGAACCGGCGTACGGCGCGAGCACGGCGGGCAGCGGAAGGACCCCCAGCGGCGGAAGCGGGTCGCCGAGCGGCAGCCGCTCCACCCGCCCTCCGATGCGGTACGGGCCGGGGTGACCGCAGTTGAGCACGGAGAGCCGCCCGTCGGCCGCGACCTCCAGGAGCAGCAGGGTCACGAACTCCTCGGCCACCGGATGCTCCGGCTCCACCCCGCTCCGCGCCGGGTGCTCGTCACGCGCCCGCTCCCGCAGATGCCGTTCGAGCGCCCGCTCCAACCGCCGCAGGACACCGCCGAGTTCCGCTTCGTCATGGGCGGCCTCGCGAACGCTCCCCAGCACGGCGACCACGGCACCGAGCGCGGCGAGGCCGTGGCCCCGCACGTCCCCGACGACGATCCGCACGCCGTACGGGGTGGCCACCGCCTCGTACAGATCCCCGCCGACGGACGCGCCCCGCGAGGCCGACAACTGCCCGGCGGCGAGCGCCAGTCCGTCGAGCCGCGCCGGGGGCGGCCTGAGCAGCACCTGCTGCGTGGCATCGGCGACGGCCCGCACCCGGGCCAACTCGCGCACGAACCCCCGCCGGACACCGAGGACGAGCCCGGTACCGACGGTGAGGAAGACGACGCTGGTGGCGATCCGCATGGGCAGCCCCGGCTGCCGGGCCAGCGGACAGCCGAACTTCCACACCACGGCCACCGCACCCCAGGCGGTGGGAAGAGCGAGCGGGGCCAGCCGGCGGAGCCGGGAGCCAGCGGAGACCAACGACCTGGAACGGATCATGCACGGCCCTTCCCGAGCCCCGACAGCGCCCGAAGGCCCTGCGGCCCACAGGTCCGCCCCTGCGGCCGCGTCGATTCTGCCGACCGTACGGGCCACGGGGGAACACCCCCCGGCGATCTCACCCGAAGGAGTGAGCACCCCCGGCGCGCCGCCTTTCGCCAGGGCTCCGCCACGCGCACGCGTGGCCGAATACCCGTCCGGCGTGCGACCCGAGGGTCGCTGGGCGGCTGAGCGAGCGAGATGAGGAGCGCGGGCATAATCTGAAGGAGGAAGTCTTGAAGAGGCCCCGTGATCGTCACATGTGAGGCCGCTCATGATGAAGTTCCTCAACTCCCCCCGTGTGCTGGCCACGTCGGTCGCGCTCACCGCCGCGTTCGTGTTCGGATCGCTGGGCACCGCGGCTCCGGCCTCCGCCTATGCTCCCGACACGACGGCCGGGCAGCCCGGTCAGGTGGTACTGCCCCAGGTCCAGGTGTCCGACGTCGGCAACACCGCGCAGGACCAGCGACTCACGTTCCACGCCGGCGCCGTGCCTCGGGTGTTCCGCTCTGCTGCCGTTCCGGCCACGGACGCGCAGAACGTCGTGGCCGCCTATGACCTCCAGCGGTGGAACGGCTCTCAATGGGTCGATGTCGCCCACCAGATGCACCGAGGTCAGATCCTCCCCGGCGAGAACGAGATCCCCCTGCCCATGGTCTGGATCCAACCGCCCACGAGCGAGGGCACGTACCGGATCGTGTTCAGTTTCGGCTGGAGCCCGACGAGTGCACCCGGTCGCGTTCTGGGCGAGCAGAGTTGGACGTCCAGCACGGCGGACGACCTCACGTGCGGCGGAATTCTCCGGGCGTGCGAGTCCCGCTCCGGACACATCGTGGTCGGTCCGCTCACTCCCTAGAGCGACCCGGTGCGCGTGGGGGCCCTTCGGAGGGAGGCCTCGTGTTCCGCTCACTCCGCTTCCTCGCCGTCGTCGTGGCAGCCGTTCTCTGCGTGCTCGCTCTGGGCGGCGCCGCCCTCCCGCCCCCGCCCGTGCCGAACCCCGTTGCGTGGATGAGGAGTTTCGACGACGTCTTCAGCCGGGGCACGAGACTCGTGGAGACGTACCGCCCCGGGGAGACGACCGTGCTGACCGAGCTGACC
Organism: Streptomyces sp. NPDC056169; assembly: GCF_042268445.1. Lineage (NCBI taxonomy): Bacteria > Bacillati > Actinomycetota > Actinomycetes > Kitasatosporales > Streptomycetaceae > Streptomyces > Streptomyces sp. NPDC056169. Next base: position 75,610 of record NZ_JBHJUO010000026.1, read on the forward strand.
TCGCAGAAGACGAGACTGGACGAACTCTTGTCGGCGGTCCCCGCAGACCCGCCGGAGGCGGTCGTGGCGGCCGTCGTCCGAGGACAGCGGCTGGCGGTCGAGCTGGATGCGATCAACGTGGCGTACGCCGCCGTCGTCCCCGTCGAGGGCACCCCTCTTCGCACATGGGTGCAGCTGCAGCTCGACATGAGGAGGGTGGCGAAAGAAACGATCGAGGACGTGGCGTGCGGCGAGGTGTGGGCCCTGCTCTCCAACGACCAGAAGGAGCGGCTCGGCGTACCCGTCGAAGGGCACGACCACCTGGACAGCGCGCTGGGGACGATCGGGGAGAAGACTCGGGCGAACCTGGCCACGAGCTGGAATCCCGAATTCCTTGACAGGGCCGTCCGTTGGCTCACGTACGCGCAGGGCATCCAGGTGAAGGCCTTCGCGGTGGCGGAGTTCGTCAAGGGCGGCCAGTTCACCTCGACGGACGCGCTGGCCTTCTCCTACTACTTCCACTATTGCGCGAAGCCCCCGGGCTAGGCATCGCCCCCGGCAGCCGGAGAACGGCGGAGGGCCGCCCCGGGAATCCCCGGGGCGGCCCTCCTCGTGCTGCTCTGCCGTGTCGCTCAGGCGCCGCGCAGGACGGCGCCCGTGCGCTCGGCGGCCAGGGCGACCGCCGCGTCGCGGGCCGCGGTGGCCTCGTCGACCGTGAGGGTGCGGTCCGTGGCGCGGAACTTCAGGGCGTACGCCAGGGACTTGGTGCCCTCGTCGAGCTGGTCGCCGGTGTAGACGTCGAACAGGCGGATGGACTCCAGGAGTTCACCCGCGCCCTCGGTGAGGGCGGCCTCGACGTCGGCGGACGGGACCTCCGTGGCGACGACCAGGGCGACGTCCTGGGTGGCGACCGGGAAGGAGGAGATACGAGGGGCCTTCAGGGGGCCCTCGTTCGCCTTCTCCAGGAGGTCCAGGTCGATCTCCATCGCGCAGCTGCGGGCCGGAAGACCGAAGGCCTTCACGACGCGCGGGTGGAGCTCGCCGGCGTGGCCGACGAGGACCTTCTCGCCGTCGACCTCGACGTGGAACGCGGCGCAGCGGCCCGGGTGCCACGGGGCGTGCTGGTCGGCGCTGATGATCAGCTCGACCCCGGCCTCGGCGGCCACGCTCCGGCCTGCCTCGACCGCGTCGGCCCAGTCGGACGGACGGCCCTTGCCCCACCAGCCGGCCTGCTCGCGCGCACCGGCGAGGACGACCGCGGCGCGGCGCGGCTGCGCGGGCAGCGCGGCGTTGACCTCGGCGACCTCCTCGGCGGTGGGACGGCGGTCGACGGGCAGCCGGACGGCGACGCCGGGCTGTCCCTCGGGCCGGAAGACGAGACCGGTCTCGAAGAGCGCCAGGTCGTGACTGCCCCGGCTGTCGTTGCGGCGGAGCGCACCGAGCAGGCCCGGGAGCAGCGTCGTACGGAGCGCGGGCTCCTCGTCCGAGAGCGGGTTGACCAGGGTCACGAGCCGGCGACGGGCGTCGTCCGCGTCGAGGCCGAGGTTGTCGAGGGCCTGCTCGCCGATGAACGGGTAGTTCAGCGCCTCGACGTAACCGGCGCCTGCCAGGGCGCGGCCCACGCGGCGGTGGGTGCGCTGGCGCTCGGTGAGCCCGCGGCCGGCCGGGGGCTTCGGCAGCGTGGAGGGCAGGTTCTCGTAGCCCTCCAGGCGGATGACCTCTTCGGCGAGGTCGTTCGGCTCGTTGAGGTCGGGGCGCCACGAGGGCACGGTGACGACGAGCTCGTCCTGGCCGTAGACGTCGCAGCCGACCTCCTGGAGGCGGCGGACGACGGTCTCGCGGCCGTAGTCGACGCCCCCGACCTTGTCCGGGTGGTTCGCCGGCATGGTGATCGTGCGCGGCGCGGACGGGGCGCTGATCTCGGTGACGCCGGCCTCGGCGGTGCCGCCCGCGAGCAGCACGAGCAGGTCGACGCAGCGCTGCGCGGCGGCGCTGGGCGCCTTCGGGTCCACGCCACGCTCCCAGCGCTTGGAACCCTCGGTCGACAGCTTGTGGCGGCGCGAGGTCCGGGCGATGGTGATCGCATCGAAGTGGGCCGCCTCGATGACGACCTCGGTGGTGCCCGTGACGATGCCCGTCTCGGGGTCGGTCACCGGGTCGGCGATCTCCGTGTGGGCGCCGCCCATCACGCCGGCCAGCGCGATCGGGCCGCTGTTGTCGGTGATCAGCAGGTCCCCGGAGTCGAGGACGCGCTTGACTCCGTCGAGCGTGGTGATCGTCTCTCCGAGGGCGGCACGGCGGACCCCGATGGGACCGTCGAGCCGGGTGCGGTCGTAGGCGTGCAGCGGGGTGCCCAGCTCCATCATCACGTAGTTGGTGATGTCGACGGCGAGCGAGACGGTGCGCATGCCGGCCTTCTGGAGGCGGCGCTGCATCCAGATCGGGGTGCGGGCCTCCGGGGCCACACCGACGACGGTGCGGGCGGTGAAGCGGTCGCAGCCGATCGGGTCGGAGACCTGGACCGGGTAGCCGTACGCGTTCGGCGCGGGCACGTCGAGGAGCGCCGGGTCGCGCAGCGGCAGGCCGTACGCGGTGGCCGTCTCGCGGGCGACGCCGCGCATCGAAAGGCAGTAGCCGCGGTCCGGGGTGACGGCGATGTCGAGGACCTCGTCGTACAGCTCCAGGAGGACCGTGGCGTCGATGCCGATCTCGTACTCCGGCGGGAGCACGATGATGCCGTGCGTGCCGTCGTCGCCCATGCCCAGCTCGTCGCCGGAGCAGATCATGCCGCGGGAGACCCGGCCGTACGTCTTGCGCTCGGCGATCCGGAAGTCACCGGGGAGGACGGCGCCGGGCAGGGCCACGACGACCTTGTCGCCGACGGCGAAGTTCCGGGCGCCGCAGATGATCTCCTGGGGCTCGCCGGTGCCGTTGGCCTGGCCGACGTCGACGGTGCAGAAGCGGATGGGCTTCTTGAACTCCGTCAGTTCCTCGATGGTGAGGACCTTGCCGACCACCAGGGGACCGGTCAGGCCGGTGCCGAGCTGCTCGACGGTCTCGACCTCGAGGCCTGCCGAAATGAGTTTGGCCTGGACGTCTCGGCCGGTCTCCGTCGCCGGCAGGTCGACGTACTCCCGCAGCCAAGAAAGCGGGACCCGCATCAGATCTCCATCCCGAACGGTCGGGTGAACCGGACGTCACCCTCGACCATGTCTCGCATGTCGTCGACGTTGTGGCGGAACATCAGCATCCGCTCGATGCCGAACCCGAAGGCGAATCCGCTGTACTTCTCGGGGTCCACACCGCAGGCGACGAGCACCTTCGGGTTGACCATGCCGCAGCCGCCGAGCTCGATCCAGCCCTCGCTGCCGCAGGTGCGGCAGGGGCGGTCCGGGTTGCCGACGGACTCGCCGCGGCAGACGTAGCAGAGCATGTCCATCTCGGCGGACGGCTCGGTGAAGGGGAAGAAGTTCGGGCGGAGCCGGGTCTTCATGTCCGGGCCGAAGAGCGCCTGGACCATGTGGTCCAGGGTGCCCTTGAGGTCGGCCATGGTCAGGCCCTCGTCGACGGCGAGCAGCTCGATCTGGTGGAAGACCGGGGTGTGCGTGGCGTCGAGCTCGTCGGTGCGGTAGACGCGGCCGGGGCACACGACGTAGACCGGGGGCTCCCGGTCGAGGAGCGTGCGGGCCTGGACCGGCGAGGTGTGCGTGCGCAGGACGACACCGGACTCGTCACCCGTGGTGCCCTCAGGGCCCTGGATGAAGAACGTGTCCTGCATCTGGCGCGCCGGGTGGTCCGGGACGAAGTTGAGGGCGTCGAAGTTGAACCACTCCGCCTCGACCTCAGGGCCCTCGGCGACCTCGTACCCCATGGAGACGAAGACGTCCGCGACGCGCTCCATGAGCGTGGTCAGCGGGTGCCGGGCGCCGGCCGGGACACGGTCGTACGGCAGGGTGACGTCGACGGCCTCCTCGACGAGGACGCGGGCGTCCCGCTCGGCCTCCAGCTCGGTCTGGCGGGCCGCGAGCGCCTTGGAGACGGCGCCGCGGGCCTGGCCCACGACCTTTCCGGCGGCGGCCTTGGCCTGCGGGGGCAGGGCGCCGATCTCGCGGTTGGCGAGCGCCAGCGGCGAGGTGCCGCCGGTGTGCGCGGTCTTCGCGTGCGCGAGTGCGTCGAGGTCGCCAGCGGCCGCGAAGGCGGCGAGCGCCTCGTCCCGCATGCGCTCGATCTCTTCCGGTTTCAAGGCCTCGACCTCGACCGGGTCGTACGACTTATTCGGTGCCGACATCTCTTCCCGTGCTTCCGTTTGGCTGGCTGGGCGCGGCCCCGCTCGACGACAAGGGCGCAAACGTGCCAAAGGTCGAGTCTAACGGGGCGCTCGGACGGTCATGAGCCCGTGGGCAGGCGGGGCGGCCTCTGATCTCGTCAGATGAGATGGGCCGGCGTGCCGACGGGCAAGGTAAATCGGAACTCGGCCCCGCCGCGGGGGCCCCGTCCGACGGTGATGGTGCCGCCGTGGGCCTCGACGATGCCCTTGACGATGTAGAGGCCGAGGCCGGTGCCGCCGCGTTTGCTGCCCCGCCAGAAGCGGGTGAAGACGCGGCTCATCGACGCTTCGGGGATGCCGGGGCCCTCGTCGCTCACGGTGACCTCCGTCCCCACTTCTCCGTCGTCGCCCGCCGTACCGGGTCTCACCTCGATGGTGACGGTTCCTTCGCCGTGGCGCACCGCGTTTTCCAGGAGGTTGCCGAGGATCTGGTCGATCTTGTCGGGGTCGGCCCAGAGCGCGGGCAGCTGTGGCCTGATCCGTACGAAGAAGCGGTCCGGGGACTGGCCGCCGGTGGTGTGGACCTGGATGTGGCGGCCGATGGCGGCGGCGAGGTCGACGGGCTGGCGGCGCACCTCCAGGCGGCCGGAGTCGATCCGGGAGATGTCGAGGAGTTCGGCGATGAGGCGCTTGATGCGGCCCGCGTCGGCGTCGACGGTCTCCAGCATGAGCCGCTTCTGCTCGTCGGTGAACCGCTCCCACTTGTCGAGGAGCGTGGCGGTGAAGCCCTTGACGGAGGTGAGCGGGGAGCGCAGCTCGTGGGCGACGGTGGCGATGAGCTCGGCGTGGCTGCGCTCGGTGCGGCGGCGGGCGTCGGTGCCGCGCAGCGAGACCACGACGCGGCGGACGGGGCCGGTGGGGTACTCGCGGACGTACCGGGCGGAGACGAGGACCTCGCGGCCGCCGGGGAGCAGCAGATTGCGCTCGGGCTGGCCGCGGCGGGTGGCGAGTCCGCCGTACGGGTCCGTCAGGGTCCACCAGCGGCGCCCCTTGAGGTCCTCCAGAGGGAGGGCCTGGTCGAGGGGGAGGCCGAGGGCCCGGTCGGCGGGTACGGCGGTGATGCGGCCGGCCGCGGCGTTGAAGCACACGACCCGGCCGGTCTCGTCGGCGACGACGAGGCCGTCGGGCAGGTCGTCGGGGTGGACTCCCGCGAAGGCGGAATCGGAACCGGAACCGGCTTCGACATCGGCATCGACAGCGACAGCGACAGCGACAGCGACAGCGGTACGGGGACCGGAGTCGGTACCGGTGGCGCGGGGCTCGTCGGCGGGTGTACGGGCGGCCTCGGGCCGCTCCGGGGCGTGCGGCGCGTCGCTCCGTGCCTGTGCGGGACTGTCCGTGCCGAGCGTCATCCCCGTACCCCACCTCTCCGTGTAGCGCAGTGGGCCCCCGAGTGCGTCACTCTACTGGGCGCAGATGCCGGAATGGACCCCTCAGGCGGAGGTTCGGGGGCGCTGCGCGCGGGCGGAGGCGTACAGGCAGACGGCGGCGGCGGTGGCGAGGTTGAGGCTCTCGGCCTTGCCGTGGATGGGGACGCGGACGACGGCGTCGGCGAGGGCCCTGGTCTCCTCGGGCAGGCCCCAGGCCTCGTTGCCGAAGATCCAGGCGGTGGGCCCGCCCATGGTGCCGGCGTCCAGTTCGTCGTCGAGGTCGTCCTGGCCCGCTCCGTCGGCGGCGAGGATCCGTACGCCCGCGCTCTTGAGCCCGGCGACGGCCTGTTCCACGGGGACGCCGACGGCGACCGGCAGGTGGAAGAGCGAGCCGACGGAGGCCCGGACGGACTTGGGGTTGTAGAGGTCGACGGAGGCGTCGGTGAGGACGACGGCGTCGGCTCCGGCGGCGTCGGCGCAGCGCAGCACGGTGCCGGCGTTCCCGGGGTCGCGGACGTGGGCGAGGACGGCGACCAGCTTGGGCTTGGCCGCGACGATCTCCTCGAAGGGCGAGTCCAGGAAGCGGCAGACGCCGACGATGCCCTGCGGGGTGACGGTCTGGGAGACCTCGGCGAGGACGGCGTCGGAGGCGTGGTGGACGCGGGCTCCGGAGGCGAGGGCGGCCTCGATGATCGGGGCGTACCGCTCGGCGGCCTCGACGGTGGTGAAGAGCTCGACGAGGGTGGGTTCGCCGCCGGCCCCGCGGTGCTCGACGGCCTCACGGACGGCCTGCGGGCCCTCGGCGATGAAGAGGCGGTCCTTGCCCCGGAAGTTGCGCTTGGCGAGCCGCCGGGCGGCGACGACGCGCGGGGAACGCGGGGAGATCAGCTCGGGGGTGACCATGAGGTGCGGCGGTTCTCTCTTCGAGGGGGACGGCGACTTCGGGGGCCGACGCACCCGGACCCGCAGGCGCACGCGCCTGCGGGTCCGGGCAGAGGTACTGCGGCCTGGAAGATCAGGCGGCGGCCTTCGGGGCGTTGACGTCGGCCGGCAGAGCCTTCTGCGCGACCTCGACCAGCGCGGCGAACGCGTTGATGTCGTTGACGGCCAGCTCGGCGAGGATCTTGCGGTCCACCTCGATGTTGGCGGCGTTCAGACCCTGGATGAGGCGGTTGTACGTCATGCCGTTCTGACGGGCAGCGGCGTTGATGCGCTGGATCCACAGACGGCGGAAGTCGCCCTTGCGCTTCTTGCGGTCGTTGTAGTTGTAGACCAGGGAGTGGGTGACCTGCTCCTTGGCCTTGCGGTACAGGCGCGAACGCTGACCGCGGTAGCCGGAGGCCGCCTCGAGGATCGCCCGGCGCTTCTTGTGGGCGTTGACTGCCCGCTTGACGCGTGCCACTTGTTAACTCCTTGTAGCGGGGTCGTGGTGGTCCTCACACGACCCGAAAAACGAATGGATCCCGGTCTGAGCCGGATGCCCCCGTCGCCGAGGGCGGGAGATCAAGATCAGATGCCCAGCATCTTCTTGATCTTGGCGGCGTCACCCGGGGCCATCTCGGCGTTGCCGGTGAGGCGACGCGTCAGCTTGGACGACTTGTGCTCGAGCAGGTGGCGCTTGCCGGCGCGCTCGCGCATGATCTTGCCGGTGCCGGTGACCTTGAAGCGCTTCTTGGCACCGGAGTGCGTCTTGTTCTTCGGCATCGCGCCGTATCTCCTCGTCAGTGGCGCTCCCCCGGTGCGGACACCGGACTGCGGGAGCGTCAATTCTTAGTTTTGGTGGTTCCGGGCGGGTCCCTGGGCTGCCTGGGTGGCAGCCCGTCGGGTCACGCCTCGGGGTTCTCGACCGGAGCGTCGGCCGGAGCCTCGGCGACCGGAGCCTCGGCGACCGGAGCGTCGGTGGCCGGAGCCTCCTCGACCGGAGCCTCGTCCGCCTCGACCTCGTCGGCCGCCTCGTCGGCGGCGACGCCCTGGCGCTCGGCCTTGCGTGCGGCCTGGGCCTCACGCGCCTCGGCCATGGCCTCGGTCTTCTTCTTGTGCGGGCCGAGAACCATGATCATGTTCCGGCCGTCCTGCTTCGGGTTGGACTCGATGAAGCCAAGCTCCTCGACGTCCGACGCCAGCCGCTGAAGCAGCCGGAAACCAAGCTCGGGGCGGGACTGCTCACGACCACGGAACATGATCGTGATCTTGACCTTGTCGCCCTGCTTGAGGAACCGGACGACGTGACCCTTCTTGGTGTCGTAGTCGTGCGGGTCGATCTTCGGCCGGAGCTTCATCTCCTTGATGACCGTGTGCGCCTGGTTCTTGCGCGCCTCACGGGCCTTCATGGCCGACTCGTACTTGAACTTCCCGTAGTCCATGAGCTTGCACACGGGCGGACGGGCGGTCGCCGCTACCTCGACCAGGTCGAGGTCGTACTCCTGTGCGAGCTCCAGGGCCTTGGCAAGCGGAACAATCCCGACCTGCTCGCCGCTGGGTCCGACAAGTCGCACCTCGGGAACGCGAATCCTGTCGTTGATGCGGGGCTCGGCGCTGATGGATCCTCCTAGGTAGCACCACGCGACCGCCTGGCGGACGGACGCGCAACGTCTGTTTCAGTGAGACCAACCGAGCCGGCGCATAAAAAACGCCCCGGACGGGACACAGGCGGGGCTCCACGGAAATACCGGAGCACCGTCGCGATCAACCGCGGGGCGCAAACTCGGGCGGTTCCATCGTCCGTACGGAACGATGGGGACCACCTGACCGGTGACCCGCCACCCGTGAGGGTGGTCAGGTGGGAGTACGGAGCCTCCACTTGTGGGCCGGGCACATAGGTGTCCGGCCGGTCGTTACACAAGGTTAGCAGGACCCGAGCCCGTACGCGAACGGGGACGGCGGCGACGGGAAGACGCGCCGGTCGGCTTATCGTGTGAGGCATGAGCGAGACGCCCCAGAACCAGTCCGCGGACTCCCCCGAATCCCCCGACTTCGACGCCATGACCCGCGACATCGCGGAGGTCCCCGCGGTCGAGGTGATCGTGACGGTCGCCGTCAACCTGATGAGCGCCGCCGCGGTGAAGCTCGGGCTCACCGAGGAGGGCGACAAGTACAAGGACCTCGACGAGGCCCGCAAGCTGGTGCACGCGCTCGCGGGCCTGCTGGACGCCGGCGCGACGGAGGTCTCCTCCTTCCACGCCGCTCCCCTGCGGGACGGCCTGAAGTCCCTCCAGCTCGCCTTCCGCGAGGCGTCCCTGATCCCGGACGAGCCGGGCCAGGGGCCGGGCGAGAAGTACACGGGGCCTGTGTACGGCTAGTCCGGAAGTACGGGGTCGCCCCCGGAAGAGAGCAGTCACCGGACCGGTGTACGGCTCGGACTTGCTTTCAGTACTTCAACGCTTCAACGCTTCACGTAGAAGGGCTCGCCCGGAGGCGTGGCCGAGGCCGGCAGCAGTGCCAGGTCGAGGCCCCGCACCAGGCGGGCCCTCAGTGTTTCGTCGGCGGCCAGGGCGCGGGCGACGCGCTGGGCGGCCTCCACCGCGGTGGTGTCGCCGTCGAGGACCAGGGCGAGCGTGCCGTCGGCGGTGCCCGGGCCCAGGTGCGCGCGGAGGACCGCGGGCTCGGCCGCGACGGCGGCCCGTACGGCCTCCCGTACGGCCGGGTCGTCGAGCGGGTCGGCGCTGGAACGGCCCTCGGCGAGGGCGAGCAGCGCCGGTCCCGTCAGCTGGTACGACACGGGGCCCGCGAGGTCCAGGACGACGGTGTCGGCCTTCTCGTGCGCGGCGGCCTGGAGCGCCTGGTGGAGCGGGACGGCCACGGGCCGGGCCTCCGGGTCCCACAGGGCGAGCGAGGCGATCGAGGTGAACGCGGGCAGGGCCCGGCGGTCGCCGGCGGTGAGGGTGGGGACCGCCATGTCGCTGGTCTTCTCGCGGCGCAGGCCGTTCTCGTCGGTCTCGACCTCGCCGAGGACGGCGACCACGGGGACGAGCAGCCGCGCGCCCTTGAGCGCGTCGAGGACCGGGCCGTGCGCGGTCCTGTCCTCCGCCCAGGCCGCGAGGGCCGCGGCGAGCCGCGGGTCGGCGGTGCCGTCGTCGTCGGAGAAACCGGGGTCCGGGATGTTCTTGAGCGCCACGCACCGAGCCTAACCGTCGGCGGCGGCCGTCCCGTCCGCCGGGTCCTCGACGTCGACGTCGACGCCTGTGACTGCGTATGAGTATGCGTATGCGTCGGCGTCGGCGTCTGCGTGGGACGTCAGCGGGTGCGCCGGGTGCGTCCGAGCGCGACGGCGGTCAGGAGCAGCAGGGCGCCGAGTCCACCGGCGGCGGGGGCGAGCAGGCCGAGGGGGCGGCTCGCCTCGACGGGGGTGGTCGGACCGGGGCCGAAGTACCGGCCCCGGTAGCCGGTGGTGGCGTTCTTGGGGTCGCCGCCCTTGCGCGCGGCGCCGGCCTCGATGGCGGCGGCCGGGTCGACCGTCCCGTACCCCTTGGAGTCGCTGCGGCCGCCCTTGGGGCGGTTGCGGGCGGTGTCGATGAGGAGCTGCTTGATCTGGGCCGGGGTGAGGTCGGGGTGGGCGGACCTGACGAGGGCGACGGCGCCGGAGACGAACGCGGCGGCGGCGCTGGTGCCCCAGCCCTCGTAGTAGCGGCGGTCGGGGTCGGCGATGACGATGTCGTCGCCGGGGGCGCTGACCGTGGCGTACCAGCGGCGGGTGGAGAACGAGGCGTGGGTGCCGTAGCGGTCGACGGCGGTGACGGCGATGACGCCGGGGTAGGCCGCGGGGTACGAGATGTGGTCGCCCTTCTCGCCGCCGTTGCCGGCGGAGGCGACGACGGAGACGCCCTTGGCGAGGGCGTACTGGACGGCGGCGTCCTCGCCCGCGTCGGCGTGGGCGGACTTGGAGTCGTCGCCGAGGGAGAGGTTGATGACGTCGGCGCCGTGGTCGGCGGCCCAGCGGATGCCCTCGGCGAGGGCGGTGCCGCGGGTCTTGCGGGCCTTGTCGCGGGACTTGTCGGCGCTTTCGAGGATGACCCGGACGGGCAGGATCCTGACGTCGGGGGCGATGCCGAGGACGCCGCTCTCGTCACCGGGGCCGTGGCCGTGTCCGGCGATGATGCCGGCCATGGCGGTGCCGTGGCGGGCCCAGGCACGGTCGCCCTTGGAGGCGCCGAAGCCGATGAGGTCGTGGCCGGGGAGGACGGAGCCGGCGAGGTCCGGGTGGCTCGCGTCGACGCCCGTGTCGAGGACGGCGACCGTGATGCCCTTGCCCTTGGTGGTGCTCCAGGCGTCCGTGGTGTGCAGGGCCTCCAGGCCCCACTGGCGGGCGCGGATGGTGTCCGCGTGGGCTGGGGCGGTGGTCGCGGGGAGTACGGAGAAGGCGGCGGCGAGGAGCACGGCGGTGGTCGCGCGGGCGGGGGTGGCCGTCCGCGCGGGAGTGGTCGCCGGGGCGGGAGTGGTCGCCGGGGCGGGAGTGGTCGCCGGGGCGGGAGTGGTCGCCCGGGCCGGGGTGGGGCGGGTCACCGGGCGTTCTCCTTCTCCTTGACCGCCGCGGCGACGGTCTTGCGCAGCAGCGCTTCGAAGCGTCCCGTGATGCCCTTGGCCTCGTGGCCGAGGCCGGACTGGGCGGTGGCGTCGGTACGGCCCCGGGTCATGGCCCGGTCGGCGGGCTGCGGGCGGTCGACGGCCCGGCCGTCGGCGAAGCCGGAGACGGCGGTGACGACGACGGGGAGGTCGGCGGGGGCGCTCAGCCACCAGCTCGCGCGCTGCCGAGCGCCGAAGCGGGCCGCGACGGTGGAGGGTCCGGAGAGGGCCGGGGGGACGTCCTCGCCGAGACGAGCGGTGAGGCCGCCCTGGCCGAGGGTGCGCTGCGCGTCGGCGTCGGCGCGGGTGAAGACGAGGCCGACGGTGACCACGCTGCTGGCGGTGGCGTCGGTGTACGTGGCGCGCAGGACGCGCTCGCAGCCGAGCGGCGTGAGGGTGGCGAGGAGGCCCTTGGCCAGGACGGCGGGCGAGCAGCGGGTGTCCGGGGCGACGACGATCCGGGTCCAGGTGCGGTCGGCGGCGCCGGGCCCCGCGCCGGGGCCGGCGAGGGTGCGGGGGAAGAGGGTGTCGACGGGGGCGTTGTGCCAGAGGTCCTTCGCGTCGGTGTACCCGGCGGGTTCGGCGGGCCCCGCGGGGTCGGTGGAGGCCAGCCATATCCCGGCGAGGGCCCCGCCGATGAGGCCGACGCCGAGGACGACACAGGCCGTGACGGCGAGGACGCGCCCGGTGCGGCGCTCGCGTACGGGCCGCAGCCGGGTGGTCGTCTCGACGGGCGCCTCGGGCGGCAGGGCACCCGCGAGCCCGTTCCCGTACGCGGGCCTCGACAGGTGAGGCGAGCGGGCCGTGTCACGGATCGGCCGGAGCCGGGTGGTGGTCTCCACCTCGGGCAGGTCGCCCGCTCCGTGCGGCGCCGCCCAGTCGCGGGCGGGCGCGGGCGCCTGACGGGGCGACAGCGGCGCGGAGGCCGAGCCTGCGCCCGTACGGGGGCGCGGCGGGGCCGCGGTCGGCTTGGGGGGCGTGGGGGCGGCCGGGCGGGGCGGGGTCGGGGGGTACGCGGGCGCCGGGGTACCCGTCGCCGTGGGCGCCTTCGGCGCCGCTGCCGTCGCGGGGCGCGGCATGGGCTGTGGGCGACCGGTCGCCGTGGGGCGCTCGGACCCGCCCTGAACGGCCGGCGCCGGAAGCGACGCGGGGGCCGGGGCCCTGCTCGCCGTGGGGCGCTCGGGGGCCACCGGAGAGGCCGGGGAGGCCGGAGGGGCCGGGCGCTGCGGCGCCGCAAGGGGCGCGGGTGCCGGGGCCCTGCTCGCGGCGGGGGTCTCCGGGGAGGCCGGGCGGCGCGGGGCCACCTGCGGCGCGGGGGCCGGGGCCCTGCTCGCCGTGGGGCGCTCGGGGGGCTCCGGGGAGGCCGGGCGGCGGGTGGTCGCCGGCGGTGTCGGTGCCGGGGTGCCCGTCGTCGTCGGTGCCTTGGGGCCCGGCGGTGCCGGGGGTGCGGGTGGGGTCGGCAGGAGGGCGTCGGTGATGCGGGACGTGGGGCGCGGGTGTTCGCTGGTCATCCCCGTCCCCCGCTCGTGTCGACAATGCCCGTCACTCTACGGGCTGTTCCCCGCCGTACGGGAACCCGGGCGGACCGCGGCCGGGGGCTACCCACCCGTATACCTGTCTGGCAAGCTCGGGCCATGACTCCCCGCGCCGCCGACCGGGCCCGTTACGACCGTGCCACCGCTCATCTCGACGCGCCCGTGGCGATCGTCGACCTGGAGGCCTTCGACGACAACGCCGCGGATCTCGTCCGCCGGGCCGCCGGCAAGCCGATCCGTGTCGCGAGCAAGTCCGTGCGCTGCCGCGCGCTCCTGGAGCGGGTGCTCGCGCAGGACGGGTTCGCCGGGATCATGTCGTTCACGCTCGACGAGTCGCTGTGGCTGGCGCGTGCCGGGTTCGAGGACGTGCTGCTCGCGTATCCGTCGGCGGACCGCGCCGGCTTCGCGGAGCTCGCGCGGGACCCGAAGCTCGCCGCCGCCGTGACCGTGATGGTCGACGACGTCGCGCAGCTCGATCTCATCGACGCCGCCCGCGCGGGTGGGGCGGAGGAGGTCCGGGTCTGTCTGGAGATGGACACGGCGCTGGAGCTCTTCGGCGGGCGGGTACGGGTCGGGGCTCGGCGTTCGCCGCTGCGCACCCCCGCCGACCTGGCCGAGCTGGCCCGTTCCGTGGTGCGGCGCCCGGGTTTCCGGCTGGTCGGGATCATGGCGTACGAGGGGCACGTCGCCGGCGTCGGCGACGCGGTCGCGGGCAGGCCGCTGCGTTCGCGGGCGATCCGGCTGATGCAGTCCGCCGCCCGCCGGGAGCTGGCGGAGCGCCGGGCGGCCGTCGTCCGTGCCGTACGGGCGGTGGCGCCGGACCTGGAGTTCGTGAACGGCGGCGGCACCGGAAGCGTCCAGCACACGGCCGCCGAGGACGCGGTGACGGAGATCGCCGCCGGTTCGGGGCTCTTCGTGCCGCGTCTCTTCGACAACTACACGTCCTTCAGCGGGCGTCCGGCCGCGCTCTTCGCGCAGCCCGTCGTCCGGCGCCCCGGCGTGGGCGTGGTGACCGTGCTCGGGGGCGGCTATCCCGCGTCCGGGGTGGCGGGCCCGGACCGACTGCCCGTGCCGTATCTGCCGGAGGGGCTGCGCTACGACCCTCAGGAGGGTCCGGGCGAGGTCCAGACCCCGCTGCTCGGCTCGCCGGCCGACGACCTGCGGATCGGCGACAAGGTGTGGTTCCGGCACGCGAAGGCCGGTGAACTGTGCGAGCGGTTCGACCGGCTGAGCCTGGTCGAGGGCGACCGCATCACGGCCACCGTGCCGACCTACCGGGGGGAAGGGCAGACCTTCCTCTAGGGCCTGTCCGGCGAATCAGGCCCCGCGACCCCGGCCATGATCCGGCCTGATCGACAAGACACCCCCTAGCCTCTCCGGCGGCGGAGTGCGGCTGGTGAATCCCTCCAAAGTCCGGCCGGGGATCCTTGTGCCGGTCAAGATCACCACGTGTGTCCCGACGGCCGCAGACTGGCGGGACGGGGTGGCCGAGGCGGCCGCCTCGTCCTTGTCGTGACGACACACCTGGGGGACCACACCGTGAGCGAACGCGTCATCGCGCCCAAGAGCCGGGGCTTCCTGTTCCTCGATTCCCACCCCGACGGCTGCGCCCGGCTGGTGGACGAGATGTGGCAGGCCGTCCCCGCCGCGGTCGATGCCGAGGCCGAGCGGCCGGTGGCTCTGGTCATCGGCTCCTCCGCCGGGTACGGCCTGGCCGCCACGATCGCGGGCCTGGCCCGGGTCGGCATCCGCGGCATCGGCGTGTGCTTCGAGAAGGCGCCCGCGCGGCGCACCGGCACGGCCGGCTGGTACCGCACCGCCGCCACCGCCCGGCTCGCCCGGCAGCACGGGCGGGACATGGTCTTCCTCAACGGCGACGCGTTCGGCGACGCGATGAAGGAGCAGGTCGCCGACCTCTTGGCCGAGCGGTTCGGCGGGCGGCTCGACTACCTGATCTACTCGGTGGCCGCCCCGCGCCGCACCGACCCGGACACCGGCGACGTGTACGCCTCGGTGCTCAAGCCGATCGCCGAGCCGTACACCACCAAGACCCTCGTCTTCGACGACTCCGGTGCCCCGGAGGTGAAGGAGGTCACGACCGCGCCGGCCGAGGGTGACGACATCGAGCAGACCGTGGCCGTGATGGGCGGCGCCGACTGGGAGCGGTGGATCACGTTCCTGGCCGACCGGTCCCTGCTCGCCGACGGCTTCACCACCGCCGCCCTGTCCTACATCGGTTCGCCGCTCACCGCGGCGATCTACCGGCAGGGCACCATCGGCGCCGCGAAGGCCCACCTGGAGGCCACCGCGCGCACGTTGGACGAGCGCCTCGGCAAGACCGTGGGCGGCCGGGCCGTGACCTCGGTCAACGCCGCAGCCGTCACCCAGTCCTCGACCGCCATCCCCGGCATCGCCCTGTACGTGGGGCTGCTGCGCGGTGTCCTCGGCGACGGCATGGTGGCCCCGATCGGTCAGCTGGTGGAGCTGTGGGACCGGCTGACCGGCGCCCGCCCCCTCGACCTCGACGACGAGGGCCGGGTCCGTCTCGACACGTGGGAACTCGACCCCGCCGTGCAGGACGCCGTCGCCGCGCGCTGGTCCACCGCCACCAGCGACACCATCACCGGGCTCGCCGACCTCGGCTGGTTCGGCGACGAGGTGCGGCGCCTCTACGGTTTCTCCGTCCCCGGCGTCGACTACACCGCCGCCGTCGAGACCGACGTCCCCTGGCCCGCGGCCGGCAGCGTCTAGAAGACGGTGTCCCGCTGGTCCGGGATCACCGTGCCGTCGGTGCGGCGGACCGGTTCCGCCGCGCCGTCGCCCGCCGTGTAGCCGGTCGTGGCGCAGGGGTACGGGGTGGCCTTCTGTCGCTTGGGCTCGATGAACATGGGGTTGACGAGCCAGCGGCCGTCGCCGTTCTCGTAAGCCCGGCACATGAGTTCGTTCTTGTTGCGGTTGAGGACCAGCCGCAGGCCGGTCGCGTCCCGCAGGAACGAGATGTCCGTGTCGGAGTCCCCGGCGGCGAACACCTGGCGCCGGGAGGCCGGCTGGACGCGTTCGGCGGCGGGTCCGCGCACGCCGAGGATCTCCTGGTTGATCCAGCAGCGCTTGCCGTCGACGTAGGTGATCATCTCGTCCTCGCCGTCCCGGACCGTTCCGCAGCCCTTGAGGTGGGCTGTGAGGCGGCCGTGTTCGGTGGTGTTGCGGATGCCGAGGGTGTGGGAGGGGTCGACGCCGACGCCCTTCGCCCAGACGTCGACGACGGGTTCGGGTGAGGCGGAGACGATCCAGACGTCGAAGCCGGCGGCCCGGAGGGTGCGGATGAGGTCGCGCTGCTGCTCGTAGTAGCGGACCCAGCCGGTGACCCGGGCCGTGCCGACCTGCTGGGTGGCGCCCTGTGGGGCGGCGAGGTTCTCGGCGCGGGCCGCGGCGGCGAAGGACTCGGCCTGGCGGGTGGTCCAGCCGCGCAGGAGCTGGGCGAGCCAGGCGTACTGGGGTTCCATGCGGCGGTGGTCGTAGCCGGCGAAGGCGGTCTTCCCGCCGGTGGTGGTGCCCGAGCCGTAGACGGCGAGGAGCTCGTCGGCGCAGCGGGTGTCGGTGGCCGTGGGGAGGGTGCGGACGCCGGTGGGACAGGCCTCGCCGAGGGCGGTCGCGGCCTCGGGGGTGAGGTGGCGGCTGGTGGTGGACCAGTCGCCGTTCCGGGGCGGGCGGATGCGGTCGTTGCGGAGGAGCCAGTAGAAGGTGGCGTCGCCGACGTCGTTCTTGATGACGGTGTTGTCCCAGTCGAAGACCGCGACGGGGTTCTTTCCTCTGTCGTGGCAGTGGTCGGCGATCAGCGCGTCGACGCGCGCCTTGTTCTCGCCGTACCAGCCCTCGGAGATCTTCAGGGTGGGGCAGCCCGCGGGCTTCGCCTCGGCCTGGGTGGCGGAGACGAGGCCGGTCGTCGCGAGGACGAGGGCGGCGGCGGCCGTGGACGTACGGAGTCGGTGCTGCACGGTCACTCTCCAGGTCGGTACGCGGAACAGCCGGGCGCCTTGCGACGCCCGGCTGCCGGGTGGGGGGGAGGTGGGGCGGGTGGGGTCTAGAGCGGAGTGACGTACGCGCCGGAGATGCCGCCGTCGACGACGAAGTCGCTGGCGTTGACGAACGACGAGTCGTCGCTCGCGAGGAACGCGACGGCGGCCGCGATCTCGTCGGCCTCGGCGAAGCGGCCGACCGGGATGTGCACGAGGCGGCGCGCGGCCCGCTCGGGGTCCTTGGCGAACAGCTCCCGGAGGAGCGGGGTGTTGACCGGCCCGGGGCAGAGGGCGTTGACCCGGATGCCCTCGCGGGCGAACTGGACGCCCAGTTCGCGGGACATGGCGAGGACGCCGCCCTTGGAGGCCGTGTACGAGATCTGGCTGGTGGCCGCGCCCATGATCGCGACGAAGGAGGCGGTGTTGATGATGGAGCCCCTGCCCTGGCGGCGCATGTAGGGGAGGGCCGCCTTGCAGCACAGGAAGACGGAGGTGAGGTTGACGTCCTGGACGCGCTTCCAGGCCTCCAGGCCGGTCTCCAGGATGGAGTCGTCGTCGGGCGGCGAGATGCCGGCGTTGTTGAAGGCGATGTCGACGGAGCCGTACGTGTCGAAGGCGGTCTTGAAGAGCGCCTCGACCTGCTCGGGGTCGGTGACGTCGACCTGGACGAAGGTGCCGCCGACCTCCTCCGCCGCGGCCTTTCCTGCGGTCTCGTCGATGTCGCCGCAGACGACGTTCGCGCCCTCGGAGGCGAGCCGCCGGGCGGTGGCGAGTCCGATGCCGCTGCCGGCTCCGGTGATGACGGCGGTACGGCCGACCAGGCGGCGGCAGACGATCTCTTCGGTGCTGGTCATGGGTGCTCAGGCCTCCGTGCTGATGAAGACGTTCTTGGTTTCGGTGAAGGCGGTCAGGGCGTCGGGGCCCAGTTCGCGGCCGAGGCCGGACTGTCGGTAGCCGCCGAACGGAGTCCAGTAGCGGACGCTGGAGTGGGAGTTGACGGAGAGGTTGCCGGCCCGGACGGCGCGGGAGGCGCGCAGGGCGCGGCCGACGTCCCGGGTCCAGATCGAGCCGGAGAGGCCGTACTCGGTGGCGTTGGCGAGGCGGATCGCGTCGGCCTCGTCGTCGAAGGGCAGGACGACGGCGACCGGGCCGAAGATCTCCTCGACGGAGCAGGGGGCGTCCTCGGGTACGCCGGTGAGGACGGTCGGCGGGAACCAGAAGCCGGGGCCTTCGGGGGCCTTGCCGCGGATGCCCTGGAGGTCCTCGGTGACGTACGAGCGGACGCGGTCGAGCTGGGCGCGGGAGATGAGGGGGCCCATCTGGGTGCGCTCGTCGAGCGGGTCGCCGACGACGATCTCCTCGATCGCGGGGGTGAGGAGCTCCAGGAAGCGGTCGTACGCGCTCCGCTCGACGAGGATGCGGGTGCGGGCGCAGCAGTCCTGGCCGCTGTTGTCGAGGAAGGCCATCGGGGCGGCCGCGGCGGCGGCCTCGATGTCGGCGTCGGCGAAGACGATGTTGGGGCTCTTGCCGCCGAGTTCGAGGGTGAGCCGCTTCACCTGGTCGGCGCACTTGGCCATGATCGATTTTCCGACCCTGGTGGAGCCGGTGAAGACGATCTTCGCGATGCCGGGGTGCTCGACGAGGGCGTTGCCCGCGACCGGGCCCGTGCCGGGGAGGACCTGGAAGAGGCCCTCGGGCAGGCCGGCCTCCAGGGCGAGTTCGGCGAGGCGGAGCGCGGTGAGGGGGGTGGTCTCGGCGGGCTTCAGGATCACCGCGTTGCCGGCGGCGAGGGCGGGTGCGGTGGCCCAGGCGGCGATCGGCATGGGGAAGTTCCAGGGCGCGATGACGCCGACGACCCCGAGGGGTTCGAGGATCGTGACGTCGAGGCCGCCGGCCACCGGGATCTGACGCCCGTTGAGGCGCTCCACTCCCCCGGCGGCGAAGTCGAGCAGGTCGCGGACGTTGCCGGCCTCCCAGCGGGCGTTGCCGAGGGTGTGCCCGGCCTCGGTGACCTCCAGGCGGGCGAGTTCCTCGACGTGCTCGTCGACGACGGCGGCGAAGCGGCGGAGCAGCCGGGCGCGGTCGGCCGGCGCGGCGGCGGCCCAGCCGCGCTGGGCGGCGGTGGCGCGCGCGACGGCGGCGTCGACGTCGGCGGGGGTGGCGGCGGGGACGGTGGCGACCAGCTCCTCCGTCGCCGGGTTCAGTACCTGGAGCAACTCGTTCTTCTCTCTTGTCGCACGTGCCGGTCAGAGGCGTTCGAAGGAGCGGCGCAGTTCCCAGTCGGTCACCGCGGCGTCGAAGGCGTCGAGTTCGACGCGGGCCATGTTGCGGTAGTGGGCGACGACCTCGGCGCCGAAGGCGGCCTTGGCGATCTCGCTGGTCTCCCAGAGTTCGGCGGCCTCGCGCAGGGTGGTGGGGACGTGCGCGTACTCGGCGGTGTAGGCGTTCCCGGTGCAGGGCTCGGGCAGTTCGAGGCGCTGCTCGATCCCGTACAGGCCGGCGGCGACCAGGCCGGCGACGGCGAGGTGGGGGTTGACGTCGCCGCCGGGGAGGCGGTTCTCGAAGCGGGTGGAGCGGCCGTGGCCGACGACCCGGAGGGAGCAGGTGCGGTTGTCGTGGCCCCAGGCGACCGCGGTGGGGGCGAAGGAGCCGGGCTGGAACCGCTTGTAGGAGTTGATGTTCGGGGCGTAGAGGAGGGAGAAGTCGCGGAGGGCGGCGAGCTGCCCGGCGAGGAAGTGCCGCATGGTCTCCGACATGCCGTGCCGGTCGTCCCCGGCCATCACGTTCTCTCCGTCGGCGTTCTGGAGGGAGAGGTGGATGTGGCAGGAGTTGCCCTCGCGCTCGTTGTACTTCGCCATGAAGGTGAGCGAGTAGCCCTCCTGGGCGGCGATCTCCTTGGCGCCCGTCTTGTAGACGGCGTGCTGGTCGCAGGTGACGAGGGCCTCGTCGTACTTGAAGGCGATCTCGTGCTGGCCGGGGTTGCACTCGCCCTTGGCGGACTCGACGGTGAGTCCGGCGGCGGTCATCTCGTTGCGGATGCGGCGCAGGAGGGGTTCGATGCGACCGGTACCGAGCACGGAGTAGTCGATGTTGTACTGGTTGGCGGGGGTGAGGCCGCGGTAGTTCGCGTCCCAGGCCTGCTCGTAGCTGTCCTGGAAGACGATGAACTCGAGCTCGGTGCCGACGTGGGCCGTGAAGCCGTGCTCGGCGAGGCGCTCCAGCTGGCGGCGGAGGATCTGGCGGGGGGCCGCGACGACCGGGGTGCCGTCGGCCCAGGCGAGGTCGGCCGTCACCATGGCGGTGGCCTCGTTCCAGGGGAGGCGGCGGAGGGTGGTGAGGTCGGGGTGCATCGCGAAGTCGCCGTAGCCGCGGTCCCAGGAGGACATCTCGTAGCCCTCGACGGTGTTCATCTCGGTGTCGACGGCCAGAAGATAGTTGCAGCCCTCGGTGCCGTGGCCGAGGACGTCGTCCAGGAAGAACTGCGCGGCGAACCGCTTGCCCTGGAGCCGTCCCTGCATGTCGGGGAAGGCCAGGACGACGGTGTCGATCTCGCCGCTCGCGACGAGGGAGCGCAGCTCCTCGACGGTGAGCGGGGGTGTGCGGTCTGCCACGGGATTGCTCCTCCTTCGGCCTGCCGGGAGCCATAAGGTATTGCCGAAGACCATTGCTTGGGAAGTGCTGGAGAAGGGGAAACGAGGAACGTGGCCAGTACGAGTGAATCGGCGGACCGGCTGACGCCCGTGCTGCGGCCGGTGCGGGCGGGCAACGGCTTCGAGGAGGCGCTGCAGCAGATCCTCCAGGTCGTGCGGCTCGGCCTCGTGCCGGGCGGGGAGCGGCTGCCCGCCGAGCGGGAGCTGGCCGACCGGATGGGGATCAGCCGGGTGACCCTGCGCGAGGTGCTCAAGGTCCTCCAGGAGCAGGGGCTCGTCGAGAGCCGGCGCGGCCGGTACGGCGGGACGTTCGTCCTGCCCCGCGTGCAGACCGCCGACGAGGACGAGCTGCGCCGCCGGATCGCCTCGGTCGACATGGAGGACACCCTGCGCTTCCGTGAGGTGCTGGAGGTGGGGGCCGCCGGGCTCTGCGCGGCCCACGGGCTCGACGCGGCGGGCGCCGAGCGGCTGCGGGCCGCCGTGGCGGCGACCCACGACGCACCTTTGGCCGAATACCGGCGCCAGGACACCCTGCTCCACCTCACGCTCGCCGAGCTCTCCGGCTCGCCGACGCTGACCGCCCAGTACGCCGCCGTACGGGCGACGGTGAACGACCTGCTGGACTGCATCCCCCTGCTCGTCCGCAATCTGGAGCACTCCCAGCACCAGCACACCGCACTGGCGGAGGCGGTCCTCGACGGGGACGCGGACGCGGCTCGCGAGGTGATGCGGGAGCACTGCGCGGGCACGGCCGCGCTGCTGCGGGGGTTCCTGACGTAGGGAAGGGGTACGCGTAACCCGAAAGTAACGCACGGGGGTTGCGCATCCCGTACGGGCGCCGCAAAGGTATGGCTCCAATCCATTGGGCCCGTTGCGGGGAGCTGACGCTGCCATGACGCTCGAAGACACCACCGGAAACACCTCCGGCGGCACCACCCCACCGAAGGACGACTATCTGGAGCGCCGCGCGCTGCGCCGCGGCAGCGCCGGCTGGCTGCTGCTCACCGGCCTCGGCGTCGCCTACGTCGTCTCCGGGGACTTCTCCGGCTGGAACATCGGTCTGTCGAAGGGCGGCTTCGGCGGACTCGCCGTCGCCACCGTCCTCATGGGCGCGATGTACGCGTGTCTGGTCTTCGCGCTGGCCGAGCTCTCCGCCATCCTGCCCACGGCGGGCGGCGGCTACGGCTTCGCCCGCCGGGCGCTCGGCACCTGGGGCGGGTTCCTCACCGGCACCGCGATCCTCATCGAGTACATCCTGGCGCCCGCCGCGATCTCCATCTTCATCGGCGACTACGTCGAGTCCCTCGGCCTCTTCGGCCTGGAGTCCGGCTGGCCGGTCTACCTCGTCTGCTTCGCGCTCTTCATCGGGATCCACCTGTGGGGCGTGGGCGAGGCGCTGCGCTTCAGCCTGATCGTGACGGCGATCGCGGTCGCCGCGCTCGTCGTCTTCGCACTCGGCGCCTTCACCGACTTCCACGTCGACGGCCTGAACGACATCCCGGTCGACGCCGAGGCCTTCGGGTCGAACTCCTGGCTGCCCTTCGGACTCCTCGGGATCTGGGCCGCGTTCCCCTTCGGCATGTGGTTCTTCCTCGGCGTGGAGGGCGTGCCGCTCGCCGCCGAGGAGGCGAAGGACCCGGTGCGGTCGATGCCGAGGGCCCTCTCCCTCTCCATGGGGATCCTGGTGCTACTCGCCGTCGTGACCTTCCTCGCCGCCACCGGCGCGCGCGGCTCGACCGCCGTCCAGGAGGCGGGCAACCCGCTCGTCGTGGCGCTCCAGGGCGACGGGGAGCCGACGGCGCTCAGCCGGTTCGTGAACTACGCGGGCCTCGCGGGCCTGGTCGCCTCCTTCTTCTCCCTCATCTACGCCGGATCGCGCCAGCTGTTCGCCCTCTCCCGGGCCGGCTACCTGCCCCGCTTCCTCTCCCTCACCAGCCGCCGCAAGTCGCCGTACCTGGGGCTGCTCATCCCGGGCGCGATCGGCTTCGCGCTCGCCGCCGGGACCGGGAACGGGGCGCGGATGCTGAACATCGCGGTCTTCGGCGCCACCATCTCGTACGCCCTCATGGCGCTCTCCCACATCGTGCTGCGGCGCCGCGAGCCCGGCCTGCACCGGCCGTACCGGACGCCCGGCGGGATCGTGACCTCGTCCGTCGCCTTCGTCCTGGCCCTCTCGGCGCTCGTCGCGACCTTCCTGGTGGACCGGACGGCGGCGTTCATGGCACTCGGGGTGTACGTGATCGCTCTCGCCTACTTCGCGTTCTACAGTCGGCACCACCTGGTGGCCGGCGCGCCGGAGGAGGAGTTCGCGGCGCTCGCCGCGGCCGAGGCCGAGCTCGCACGCGACTGACGCATCGACTCACCGACGCTCCTGGAGGAAGCACGTGTCCCAGCCGCTCATCGGCGTGACCACCTATCTGGACCAGGCCCGTTGGGGGGTGTGGGACATGCAGGCCGCCTTGCTCCCCGCGCCGTACCCGCGACTCGTCCGGGAGAGCGGCGGGCTCGCCGTGATGCTGCCGCCGGACGAGCCGGCCGCCGCGGCGGCGCTCGTCGCCCGGCTCGACGGCCTGGTCGTCGCGGGCGGGGCGGACGTCGAGCCCGTACGGTACGGGGCCGAGCCCGACCCCCGTACCGGACCGCCGGCCCGCGCCCGTGACTCCTGGGAACTGGCCCTGATCGACGCGGCGCTGGCCTCCGGCACCCCGCTGCTCGGGATCTGCCGGGGCATGCAACTGCTGAACGTCGCGCTCGGCGGGACGCTGATCCAGCACCTGGACGGGCACGTGGAGGCGGTCGGGGTGATCGGCCGGCACGCGGTCAAGCCGGTGCCGGGCACGCGGTACGCCTCCCTGGTGCCCGAGCTGACCGAGGTCCCGACCTATCACCATCAGGCCGTGGACCGGCTCGGCGCCGGGCTCACGGTCTCGGCCCACGCGGAGGACGGCACGGTGGAGGCGGTGGAACTGGCCGCCCCCGTCTGGGCCCTCGGCGTGCAGTGGCACCCGGAGATGGGCGAGGACCTGCGGGTGATGCGGGGACTCGTCGAAGCGGCGGCGGCCGTCGGGCGGTGAGGAGCCGGGCCTCGCTGAGGAGCCGGGCCTCGTCGAGGAGCCGGGCCTCGCGTCACTGGCGGGCCGTGTCCGGAACGTAGCGCCGTCTGCCCGCGTCCCCGCCGACCCGGAGGGGCGTACGGCCGTTCACGCGCGTGCCCGGGCGGCGAGCACGGTGGAGTCGTTCCGCATCAGGAGGGCGTAGAGGGCCGCGGCGACCGTCATGCCGACGGGGAGGGAGAGGTCCATGCCGCCCAGGGCTCCGGCGACGGGACCCGTGTAGAGGGTGTTGACGCAGAGCGCGGCCGAGGCCACGCCCGCCACGACGGCGAGGGCCCCCGCGAGGTTGACGCCGCCCGTGTACCAGAAGGGGCCGCCGGGGGTCTCGTCCGACAGCGCGGGGCCGTCGTAGCGGCAGCGGCGCAACACGACGTCGGTGGCGTAGACCGCCATGAGGGGGCCGATGAGGACCCCGATCACCTGGAGGGCGTTGCTGACGGTGTCGAGGAAGTTGGAGACGAGCAGCCCGTAGAGGGTCAGGGCCACGGCGACGGCGCCGTCGAAGAGGACGCTGACGGTACGGCGGATGCGGAGGCCGACGGCCTGGAGGGCGAGGCCGGCGCTGTAGGCGGTCAGGGCGTTGATGGAGATCGTGCCGAGGACCAGCGCGAGCAGGAAGACGGGGGTGAACCAGCCGGGCAGGATCGTCTGGAGCGCGTTCTGCGGGTCGGTCATGTCGACGGCGGTCGCGGCGAACGCGCCGAGCGAGCAGACGACGACGCTGGGCAGGAAGGCGCCGAGGGCGGTCCAGGCGACGATCGCCTTCTTCGAGGCCGTGCGGGGCAGGTAGCGGGAGAAGTCGGCGCTCGTCGTGTACGAGAGCGGACCCGAGGCGATCAGCGTGGTGCCCGCGACGAGGAGGGTCCAGAGCGGGGCGCCGCTGAGCCGTTCGGCGGGGGCGTACGAGAAGTCGGCGTGGCGCAGGACGGCGTACGCGACGACGCCGAAGGTCGCGGTCAGGGCGAGGGTGATCGGCAGGTACAGCTTGATGATCAGGGCGTGCCCGTAGACGCTGATGGCCAGGGTGAGCGCGGCGATGACCACGATCACGGCCACCTTGACGGGGGTGCCGGCCGTGATGCCGGTCTTCTCGACGAGGGCGAAGGCGGCGGTCGCCGCGGCGGCGAGGTTGAGGGCGAAGTAGCAGACGGAGACGAGCCAGCCGCCGACCGCGTTGTTCACGCGGTTGCCCAGGACGCCGTAGACGGCGCGGGTGATCACCTCGCTGGGCGCGCCCGCGGCGGGGCCCGAGGTGGCGAGGAGGCCGGTGAGCAGCCAGAAGAGGTTGCCCACGACGATCACGGCGACGGCCTGCCAGAGGGTCAGGCCCATGAGGACGAGGGCGCCGCCGATGACGAGGCTGAGGTAGTTGACGTTGGCCGCCGCCCAGACCGAGAAGAGCTCGCGGGGGTGTCCGTGGCGTTCGCTGTCGGGGATGTGATCGATGCCGTGGGCCTCGATGCGGCCGGGCCTGTCGGCGGCGGCCGACGGGGTGACCCGGTCGCCCTGGGAGCGGGGGATCGGATCGGGGATCGTGGAAGCCATGCGGCCCTCCGGATGCTGGCGGTGCCCACCAGGCGCTCGTTCGCCGCCCGCCTGATTGCTTATTGGTCGCACACTCAATAGCATCGCGGGTATGTCGTCAAGCGTCCAGCGCAAGCGAGTTCGGAAAACCCCAGAGGCCCGGCGGGCGGAGATCGTGCAGACCGCGGCCCGGGTCGCCCTGACCGAGGGGCTCGAGTGCGTCACCCTGCGGCGGATCGCCGAGGAGCTCGCCGTCCGGCCCGGTCTGATCAGCCACTACTTCCCTTCGGCGGAGGATCTGGTGGGCGAGGCCTTCAGCGTCGCCTCCACCGGTGAGCTCGACGCCCTGCTGCCCGCGGACCGGCCGCACGGGACCCCCACGCAGTACCTCGCGCGCTACTTCGCCCTCTCGGCCGGGGACGCGTACGACGACATCAGCCGTCTCTGGATCAACGCCCGGCACCTCAGCCGCTACCGGCCCGTCCTGCGCGACCGGGTCGCCGAGCAGGAGCTCGCCTCCGACGACCGTCTCGAGAGGCTCATCCGCGAGGGCGTCGAGCGGGGCGAGTTCCGCACGGACGACCCGCGGACGGCGGCCATCCAGATCCTGGTCGTCCTCGACGGCCTCGGCGCCCACGCCAACACCGACCGCAGCAACCGGCCGGAGGCCGTGACCCGGATGGCCGTCACCACGGCGGAGCGGGAACTCGGCCTGGCGCACGGCACCCTGACCGAGGCGGCACCTCTCAGGGAACCGACGGAGCCCCAGGCCCCGAAGCCCGCCGCCCCGGCCGCTCCCCACTGACCACCGCGACCCGCAGCACCCCTCGTACCGCCCTTCGCCCTCCCCTGGAGCCCCCGTGCGCACCACCCGACTCGTCCTGCTCTCCGCCCGACTGCTCGACCCCGGCACGGGGGCGTTCCTGCCGCAGACCGCGCTCGCCGTCTCCGACGACGGCCGGATCTCGGCCCTCGGCGACGACCGCGAGATCCGCGCCCTCGCCGGGCCCGCCACCACCGTCGTCGACCTCAAGGGCGCCGTCGTCACACCCGGTCTCGTCGACGGCCACGTCCACCCGGTCACCGGCGCCGAGCTGACCGGCGGCCTCGACCTGTCGGGCTGCGCCGGCCTCGACGACGTACGGGAGGCGCTCGCCCGGGAGGTGCGCCGCCCCGGCCGCGGGGAGTGGCTGTTCGCCTGGGGCCTCGACCCGAACGTCTTCGGCGACCGGCCCGTCGGCATCGCCCCCTTCGACGCCGTGCTCGACGGGGTGCCCGCCTTCCTGCTGCTCTTCGACGCCCACTCGGCGCTGGCCAGCCGCCGGGCGCTCGAACTCGCCGGGGTCGACGGGCCGCGGACCTTCGCGCAGGCCTCCGCCGAGGTCGTCTGTGACGCGGACGGCCGCCCGACCGGCCTGCTCCAGGAGGACGCGGCCTGCGCGCTGGTCGAGCGGGTCGCCCCGCGGCCGACGCGCGCGGAGCGCCGGGAGGGGCTCGCGACCGCCCTGCGGTCCATGGCGGCGGCCGGTCTGACCGGCGGGCACGTCATGGACGCCAACGGCGAGAGCCTCGCGCTGTACGGGGAGCTCGACGCCGCAGGTGAGCTGCCGCTGCGGCTCCGCGTCGCGCCCTGGTGCCAGCCCGGCACCGACGCGGACGGGGTACGGGCCCTGATCGCGCAGCAGGGCACGGGCGGCGCGCTGTGGCGGGTCGCGGGCGTCAAGCTCTTCATGGACGGGACCATCGACAACGGCACCGCGTGGCTGGAGCGGCCCGACCGCCACGGCGAGTCCACGGCCGCGTTCTGGCCGGATCCCGCCGCGTACACCGACATCGTCGGGGAACTGCACCGGGCGGGCGTGGCCACCGCGACGCACGCGATCGGCGACGCGGCCGTACGGCACGTCCTCGACTCCGTCGAGAAGGCCCAGGCCTCCGCGTCGGTCCGGGTACGCCACCGGGTGGAGCACATCGAGACGGTGCCGGACGACACGCTGCGCCGCTTCGCGGAGCTCGGCGTCGTCGCGTCCATGCAGCCCACCCACTGCTGCGACTTCACCCGGGCCGACCACACCGACAACTGGTCGCGGCGCCTCGGCGAGGAGCGTGCCTCGCGCGCCTGGCGCTGCCGCGATCTGGTGGACTCCGGGGCGACCGTCGTCCTGGGGTCCGACTGGCCCATCGCGCCGTTCCCGCCGCTCGGCGTGCTGGCCGGGGCCCGGCACCGCCGCCCGAGCCGCGACCTCGGGCAGGCCCCGCACGGGCCCGAGCAGGCGCTGACGGCGCTGGAGGCGCTGCGGGGCATGACGACGGGACCGGCGTACGCGGCGGGCGAGGAGCACGAGGCGGGCCGGCTCGCGCTCGGCCACCGCGCCGACCTCGCGGTCTTCGCGGACAGTCCGGTCACCACGCCGGCGGTCGAGCTGCCGGACCTGCCGGTCCTCCTCACGGTCCTGGACGGCCGGATCACCCACCGGGCGGCGGGGGTCTAGCCCGTCCGCCGGACACCCCCTAGCCCGCCGGGCGGGCGCGGGTCAGCGAGAGGAGATCGCGGGCCGGGCCCGTCGGGCGGTGTCCCGCGGGCCAGACCGCGCGCAGGTCACGGCGGAGCGTCACGCCCTCGACGGGGATGGCGACCAGCCGGCGGGAGGCCAGCTCCTCGGTGATGGCGAGTTCGCTGAGGACGGCCGGACCCGCCCCGCTGACGGCGGCGGCCTTCACGGCCGTCGTGGAGGCGAGTTCGAGGAGCGGCTCGGCGAGCCCGCCGTGGCCGGCGAGCGCCGCGTCCAGGACCTGCCGGGTGCCCGAACCGCGCTCCCGCAGGATCAGCGGGGTCGCGGCCAGCTCCGCCGGGTCCAGGGCGCCGCGGCGGCGGGCCCAGGGGTGCGAGGGCGCGGCGACGATCGCGAGCCGGTCGTGCGCGACGACGACCCCGTCGAGGCCGTCCGGCACGGCGAGCCCCTCCACGAAGCCGACGTCGGCCTCGCCCGTGAAGAGCCGCTGCGCGACCGCCGCGGAGTTCCCGGCCTGGAGCGACACGGCCGTGTCGGGGCGCTCGGCGCGCAGCGCGATCAGCCAGCCCGGGAGCAGGTACTCGGCGATGGTCATGGACGCGGCGACCCGCAGCCGCGAGTCGCGCCGCCCGCGCAGGGCCTGCGCGCCCGCGTCGAAGGCCTCCGCGGCCTCGACGATCCGCCGTGCCCAGTCCGTCACGAGCGCGCCCGCGTCGGTGAGCCGCGAGCCGCGCGGCGAGCGGTCGACGAGGGCGACCCCGAGCTGGCGCTCCATCGAGCGGATCCGGCTGCTCGCGGCGGGCTGGGTGATCCCGACCTCGCGGGCGGCCGCGCCGAGGCTGCCGTGCCGGGCGACGGCGATGAGCAGTTCGAGGGCGCCGAGGTCCGGGACCCGGTGGGAGAGGTGCGGCCTCGGCTCTCCGCCGTGCGTGCCGTGCCGCTCTGGTATCTCACTGCTCATAAAGCCAGCTTATGACGTCATAGTCCCAAGATCCCTGGTGGGTGCATCGAAAGGGCGCGACGGTGGGGTCATGGCAAGCCTCGCAACACCCCGCTCGGCCCCCCGTCCGGCCCCCCGCGCCACCACCCCCGGCGCACGGCCGCTCTCCCCGGCCCGTTCCGTCCGTCACCTCGGACCCAACTGGTACGCCTCCGTCATGGGGACGGCCATCGTCGCCAACGCGGGCGCGGCCCTCCCGGTGGACGTCCCCGGTCTCCGTACGCTCTGCGCGGCGGTGTGGGCCCTGTCGCTCGCGATGCTGCTGGTCCTCGTCTCCGCCCGTGCGCTGCACTGGATCCACCACCGCGACCAGGCCCGCGCCCATCTCATGGACCCGGCGATGGCGCCGTTCTACGGCTGTCTGTCGATGGCGCTGCTCGCCGTCGGCGGCGGCGCGATGATCGTGGGCCGGGACTGGATCGGGCTCCCCGCGGCCCTGGCGCTCGACACCGTACTCTTCACCCTCGGCACGGCGATCGGGCTGGCGGCCGCGGTGGCCGTGCCGTACCTCATGGTGGTGCACCACCGGATCGAGAGCGCGTCCCCGGTGTGGCTGCTCCCGGTCGTCGCCCCCATGGTGTCCGCCGCGCTCGGCCCGCTGCTCGTGCCCCATCTGCCCGCCGGGCAGGCCCAGCAGACGCTGCTCCTCGCCTGCTACGCGATGTTCGGTCTCAGCCTGCTCGCCACCCTGGTCATGCTGCCGCTGGTCTTCGGCCGGCTCGTGACCGGCGGCCCGCTGCCGCTCGCGCTCACCCCCACGCTGTTCCTGGTCCTCGGCCCGCTGGGCCAGTCGACGACCGCCGCGAACAAGTTCGCCGACGCGGCCCCCGGCGTGCTGCCCGACCCGTACGCGCACGGCTTCGCCGCCTTCGCCGTCCTCTACGGGGTGCCCGTGATGGGGTTCGCGCTGCTGTGGCTGGCGCTCGCCGGGGCGATGGTGCTGCGGGCGCGGCGGCGGGGCATGGGCTTCGCGATGACCTTCTGGGCGTTCACCTTCCCCGTCGGGACCTGTGTGACCGGTGCCGAGGGGCTCGCCCAGCACACCGGTCTGGCCGCCTTCCGGTGGCTCGCCGTCGGTCTGTACGTGCTCCTCGTGGCGGCCTGGCTGGTGGCGGGTGTCCACACGGTGCGCGGGCTGCTCAGCGGCGCGCTGCTCGCAGGGCCCGGGACAGCACCTGCGGCGCCTGTGCCAGCGACGGCCCGTACCAGGTGAGCAGGCGTCCGTCGACGAGGGCGGCGGCGGTCCCGGGGAAGGCCTCGGGGCCGTCGTCCGCCGTGAAGCGGTAGGGCTCGTCGGGCAGGACGACGAGGTCGGGGGCAATGGCGCGGAGCTCGTCGATCGGGATCCGCGGATAGCGCTCGGGATGGCCTTCGTACGCGTTGCGGACGCCGAGGCGGCCGAGCAGGTCGCCGGCGAAGGTGTCGCTACCGAGGACCATCCAGGGGCGGCGCCAGATCGGCACGACGGCGGTCAGCGGCGTTCCGTCCGGCGCGGGCTCCAGGGGGGTCACGGCCTCCCAGGCGGCTTCGGCCTCCTCCAGCCAGCGGGGCCGCCGGGGCGCGCCGCAGGCGGCGAGGACCCGCTCCAGCTCGCGCAGGCCCTGGTCGAGGGTGCGGATCTCGGTGACGAGGACGTCGAGCCCGGCGGCCCGCAGGGCGGCGAGGTCGGGGGCGCGGTTCTCCTCCTCGTTGGCGAGGACGAGGTCGGGCCGGAGCGCGGTGATCGCGGCGACGTCGGGGTTCTTGGTGCCGCCGATCCGTACGACGTCGAGGTCGGCGGGGTGGCTGCACCACTCCGTCGCGCCGACGAGGACGCCGGGCGCGGAGACGGCGACGGCCTCCGTCAGGGAGGGGACGAGGGAGACGACTCGCGGTCCGGCGCCGGCGGCCCTCACTCCTCCTCGACCTCGACGTGCTCGGCGACGGCGACGACGAGGAGGCGGGTGCCGGGCTCGGTGGCGCGCCAGCGGTGCCGTACGCCTCCGGAGAGGTAGAGCGTGTCGCCGCGGCCCAGCCGGTGGGCGCGGCCCTCGGCCTCGACCTCGGCGGCACCGTCGGCCACGTACAGCAACTCGTCGTTCCGGTGCTGGAATTCGCGGCCCGCGTCCTGTTCGCCGGTGAACTCCAGGGCGTGCAGCTGGTGGCGGTCGCGGACGAGCCGGCGGACGCCGCTGGGCAGTGCCGCGGAGCGCTCCTCCGCCCGGACGACGTCGACGGTGCGGGCGGCCTCGGCGGCGGCGAGGAGCTCGCCGGCGGTGGTCTCCAGGGCATCGGCGACGAGTTCGAGGGAGCGGCGGCTGGGCCGGGCGCGCTCGTTCTCGACCTGGCTGAGGAAGGGCACGGAGAGGCCGCTGCGGGAGGCGACGACGGCCAGGGTGAGGTGGAGCGCTCTGCGCCGTCTCTTGACGGCCGCGCCCACGCGGGGTGTTTCCTTCTCGTCCATGTCGGCTCCCTCCCTCGTGCCTCGTGTGCCTCGTGCGCGTCGCGTTCCCTCGGACCGCGTACCGGTCGGTTACCTGAACCTTACGCAGCTTTGGCTCCGGGTTTCGCGTCGTGACGAAAAGGGGTGGTCGCCGAACACGTTCGGCGACCACCCCTTTCCGGACAGGAACGAATCCCGGTCCGCCGGGTGCTACTGCGGGGCGAGCTTCTCCGCGAGGCCGGGGTTGCGGTCCAGCCAGACGCGGACGGCCTGCTGCTCCTTGCCCTTGCCGGTCTCCTGGATGACGGCTTCGAGGTCCGTGAGCTGCTTCTCGGTGAGCTCGAAGTTCTTCAGCCAGGCGCCGACCTCGGGGTTCTCGGCGGCGAAGCCCTTGCGGGCGAGGGTGTGGACGCCGTCGCCCTTGCCCCAGCTGCCCTTGGGGTCGGTGAGCTTCTTCAGGTCGTGGGCGGAGTAGGCCCAGTGCGGGGACCAGAGGGTGACGACGACGGGCTCCTTGCGCTCGTACGCGCGCTTCAGTTCGGCGAGCATGCCGGGGGTGGAGCCGTCGACGACCTTGTACTCGCCCTCCAGGCCGTACTCCTTGAGCACCTTGTCCTTGAGGATGCCCATCATTCCGGCGCTGGGCTCGATGCCGACGATGCGGCCCTTGAACTGTCCCGCCTTGCCCTTGAGGTCGGCGAGGGAGTCGACGCCCTTCACGTAGGAGGGGACGGCGAGCTCCAGGGAGGTGGGGCCGTACCAGGAGCCGAGGTCTTCGAGCTCGTTCTTGTACTTCTCCCAGTACTGCTCGTGCGTGACGGGGAGCCAGGCGTCGGTCTGGAAGTCGAGCTGCCCGCCGGCGAGGCCGGTGTAGAGCGCGCCCGCCTCCAGCTGCTTGGTGTCGACCTCGTAACCGCGGCGCTCCAGCAGTTCCTTCCACAGGTACGTGGAGGCGATGCCCTCGTCCCAGGGGATGTAGCCGATGCTGATCTTCTTGCCGTGGCCGCTGTTCTTGCCCGCGGCGGCGGTGGAGGTCGCGCCGCCGGAGCCGAGGAAGCCCATGCCGCCGGCGACGAGGGCGAGGACGACGACGCCTACGAGGGCGGCGACGGGCTGCGGGCGGTGGGCCCAGAGCTTCGCGCCGGGCCGCTTGGCGCTCGCGGCGCGGGCCTTGGCGGCGGCGCGGCGGCCCAGCGGGGAGACCTGGCGGCCGAGGGCGCCGGTCATCCGGTCCAGGTACATGGCGAGGACGACGATGGAGACGCCGGCCTCGAAGCCGAGGCCGATGTCGACGTTGCCGATGGCGCGGTAGACGGCGCCGCCGAGGCCGCCGCCGCCGACCATGCCCGCGATGACGACCATGGAGAGGCCGAGCATGATGACCTGGTTGACGCCCGCCATGATCGTCGGCAGGGCGAGCGGGAGCTGCACGCGCAGGAGGGTGTCGCGCGGGGTGGTGCCGAAGGCCTCGGCGGCCTCGACGAGTTCGCCGTCGACCTGACGGATGCCGAGCTCGGTCATCCGGACGCCCGGGGGCAGCGCGAAGACGATGGTGGCGATGATGCCGGGGACGACGCCGACGCCGAAGAAGATGATGCCGGGGATCAGGTAGACCATCGCCGGCATGGTCTGCATGAAGTCGAGGACGGGCCGGAGCACGGCGCTGACGGTCTTCGAGCGCGCCGCCCAGATGCCGAGGGGGACGGCGATCACCAGGGTGACGAGGGTGGCGACGAGGACGAGGGAGAGCGTCGCCATCGCCTCGTCCCACAGGTCCACCGAGTCGACGAGCGCGAAGCCCGCGAAGGCGAGGACACCGGCGGCGAGGCCGCGCAGCCACCAGGCGACCACGGCGAGGATGCCGGCGAAGAGCAGCGGCTGGGGTGCGGACAGGACGGCGTCGATGCCGTCGTAGAGGCCGGTGACACCGGTGCTGACGGCGTCGAAGAGCCAGGAGAACTGGGCCTGGAGCCAGTCGACGGAACTGTCGACCCACTCGCCGAGGGGGAGCCTAGGCACGGGCGGTCACCTCCTTCTTCTGCATGTCCTGCGCGGAGAGCCCGCCCATGACGCCGAGGAGGCGATCGGCCGGTACGACTCCGAGGACGGTGCCGTCGGAGTCCTCGACGGTCACGGGGTGCGGGGCCAGGGCGGCGACGGCGCACAGGTCGGCGACGAGGGTGTCGGGTCCGACGGCCCGGCAGGCGCAGTCGGCGGGGCAGTCGGCCGGGGTGGCGCCCGCCGTCATGACGGCGGAGGCGGTGAGGACCCGCGAGCGGTCGACGTCCTGGATGAAGGAGGCGACGTAGTCGTCGGCGGGGCGGACGAGGATGTCCTCGGCGGTGCCGAGCTGGACGATCCGGCCGTCCCGCATGACGGCGATCCGGTCGCCGATGCGCATGGCCTCGTTGAGGTCGTGGGTGATGAAGACGATGGTCTTGTTCAGCCGCTGCTGGAGCACGAGGAGCTGGTCCTGCATGTCGCGGCGGATGAGCGGGTCGAGCGCGCTGAAGGACTCGTCCATGAGGAGCAGGTCGGCGTCGGTGGCGAGGGCGCGGGCGAGGCCGACGCGCTGCTGCATGCCACCGGAGAGCTCGTCGGGCCAGGACTTCTCCCAGCCGGCGAGCCCGCAGAGTTCGAGGGCCTCGGCGGCGCGGGTCTCGCGCTCGGCGCGCGGGACGCCCTGGACCTCCAGGCCGTAGGCGGCGTTCTCCAGGACGTTTCGGTGCG
Organism: Streptomyces sp. NPDC056169; assembly: GCF_042268445.1. NCBI lineage: Bacteria > Bacillati > Actinomycetota > Actinomycetes > Kitasatosporales > Streptomycetaceae > Streptomyces > Streptomyces sp. NPDC056169. The sequence goes on from NZ_JBHJUO010000026.1 coordinate 109,348, forward strand.
GGAAGAGCGCGAAGTGCTGGAAGACCATGCTGATCTTGGTGGCCCGGACGGCGCGGAGCTCGCGGGGGGAGAGCGCGGTGAGGTCGCGGCCGTCGAAGAGGACCCGGCCCGCGGTGGGTTCGAGAAGGCCGTTGAGCATGCGCAGGAGGGTGGACTTCCCGGAGCCGGACAGGCCCATCACGACGAAGATCTGACCGGGTTCGACGACGAAGCCGGCGTCGACGACGGCGGCCGTCGTGCCTTCGGCCCGCAGTTCGTCGCGGTCGGCGCCGTCGGCGAGGCGCCGGACGGCTTCATCGGGTCGTCTGCCGAACACCTTGTACAGGTGGTCGGCCTGGAGCCTGGACACATAGACCTCACGGGTAGCAATGAGAACGGCCCGCCACCCCCGCGCGGCCGGGCCGTGGAGCGGCGCGGGATCCGCCCGCGACCCGTCGCGTACGGGGATTCCGTTGTTGAATCCCGTACCGGGCTCCGCTCCGGGCTCGCGCCTGCCCGGCTTCACCGGGTGCAAACGCAAAGGTGACGGGGGTCACGTGTGGGACGTGTGGGACTTGCAGGGCGGGCGGGGCGGGCGGGGCGGGCGAGTGAGCCGAAGGGGCGCGGCCGGGGGAACAGCCCCGAGCGCGCGGAGCCCCCGACGAAGGAGGGGGCGAGCACGGTCGGGTCTGTGAGCACGGCTTGAGCGCCCCGGAGGCGAACCGAGCCCCAAAAAGAGGCGCGCACGGTCGGGGCTGTGAGCACGGCTGAAGCGCCCCGGAGGCGAACCGAGCCCTAAAATCAGGCGGGTGACGCGACGTTTGATGCTCCTCGACACCGCCAGCCTCTACTTCCGCGCCTACTTCGGCGTGCCGGACTCCGTCCGGGCACCCGACGGCACTCCGGTGAACGCCGTCCGCGGACTTCTCGACTTCATCACCCGGCTCGTCCAGGACCACCACCCCGACGACCTGGTGGCCTGCTGGGACGAGGACTGGCGGCCGCAGTGGCGGGTGGACCTGATCCCTTCGTACAAGGCGCACCGGGTGGCGGCCGAGACGGAGACCGGCCCGGACGAGGAGGAGATCCCCGACACGCTCTCCCCGCAGGTGCCGGTGATCGAGGAGGTCCTCGCGGCGCTCGGGATCGCCCGGGTCGGGTCCGCGGGGTACGAGGCGGACGACGTCATCGGGACGCTGGCGGGGCGCGCCGCCGGTCCTGTGGACATCGTCACGGGTGACCGGGACCTGTTCCAGCTGGTGGACGACGCGCGCGGGGTGCGCGTGCTGTACCCGCGCAAGGGCGTCGGCGACTGCGACCTGGTGGACGCGGAGCTGATCCGTACGAAGTACGGCGTGCGCCCCGACCAGTACGCGGACTTCGCGGCGCTGCGCGGGGACGCGAGCGACGGGCTGCCCGGGGTGAAGGGCATCGGCGAGAAGACGGCCGCGCAGCTGATCACGGAGTACGGGGATCTGGCCGGGGTGCGGGCGGCGGCGGAGGACCGGACGTCGAAGCTGACGCCGGCCAAGCGGCGCGGGATCGTGGAGGCGGCCGCGTACCTGGACGTGGCGCCGACCGTGGTGCGGGTCGCCGGCGACGCACCGCTGCCGGAGTTCGACCCGGCCCTGCCGTCGGGGCCGCGTGACCCGGCGGCGCTGGAGGCGCTGGTGAAGCGGTGGGGTCTGGGCGGGGCGGTGGGGCGCCTGCTTCCGGTGCTCGCACGCTGATCACCCGGATATTCCTTGGGCGACAGCGCACCGGGATGCTAGCTTAGGCATACCTAAGTTCGTCGAGTCAGGAGAGCCCCTCGTGGCAGAGCAGCCGGCCCGCAAGGCACCGAAGGCCACCGAAGCGCGTGTGGTGCGCACCGAGCGGATCACTCCGCACATGGTGCGGGTCGTCCTGGGAGGCCCCGGACTCGACGCCTTCGAGGTCGGCGAGTACACCGACCACTACGTGAAGCTGCTGTTCGCCCCCGAGGGGGTCGCCTACCCGGAGCCGTTCGACATGGAGCGGATCCGGGAGGAGTTCCCCCGGGACCAGTGGCCGACGACGCGGACGTACACGGTACGGGCGTGGGACCCGGTCCACCGCGAGCTCACCGTCGACTTCGTGGTCCACGGCGACGAGGGCCTCGCGGGCCCCTGGGCGGCGCGGGCCCAGGCCGGCGAGACGATCCGCTTCCTCGGCCCGGGCGGCGGCTACGCGCCGGCCCCGGAGGCGGACTGGCACCTGCTCGCGGGCGACGAGAGCGCGCTCCCCGCGATCGCGGTGGCGCTTGAGCGACTGCCCGCGGGGGCGCGGGTGCACGCCTTCGTGGAGGTCTCGGACGCGGCGGAGGAGCAGAAGTTCGCGACGGCCGCGGGGGTGGACGTCACCTGGCTGCACCGGGGCGACCGCCCGGCGGGCGAAGCCGTCGTCGAGGCCGTGCGGACGCTGGACTTCCCGGCGGGCGACGTCCACGCCTTCGTCCACGGCGAGGCGGGTTTCGTGAAGGACCTCCGCCGGCACCTGCGGATGGATCGCGGGGTGGCACGCGAGCGGCTGTCGATCTCGGGGTACTGGCGCCTGGGGAAGACGGACGAGGCGTGGCGTGCGATCAAGCGCGAGTGGAACGACCAGGTGGAGCGCGAGCAGGAGAACTGACGCTCGCAGCACACGAGAGGGGGGGTGGGGGCCGGGGCCCCCCCCCCCCCCCCCCGGCGCCCCCCCCCGGGCCCCCCCCCCCCCCCCCCCCCCCCCCCCCCCCCCCCCCCCCCCCAACCCCCCCCCCCCCCCCCCCCCCCCCCCCCCCCCCCCCCCCCCCCCCCCCCCCCC